>JAZSIL010000180.1:0-3513 GCA_045533785.1 Bacilli bacterium | reverse complement strand
AAACAAAAAGTTGAATTAGAAGATATTTATGTTAAATATTATTATAAAGAATGTGTTTATTTAAATGAAAGAAATGTATTTAATAAAGACGCTTTAAATGATGCATATAGAGATGTTGCAAGATATTCTATTAAAGAATCTACTTTTGCATTTTACCAAACTGAGTCGCAAACTCCTACAATTTCTTTAAAACATATTAATTATAAAGAAGTTGATGTTGATGAAAATATTGAATCTAAAGAAGTTAAAAAACTATTAAAAAAATGTACAACAAGATTTGATATATATCGCTTAGAAATATCCCAAGGTTATTCTTTCGTATTTGATGGCGATAATGTGTACTTTATAGAGTTTAGATCAACAAATAATGATCATGAAGTATGGCATATTTTCTCACTTGAAAAAAGAGATTAAATAGTAAGAAAAATATATTAAAAAGTGATATAATATATATAATAAATAATATAAACAGAAGAGGTAATTAAGATGAATGTTTTAGAACAATTAGCAGAACTTATATTTCCTGATGTGACAGAAACTGTTGCTGATTTAGAAAAAAGATATCCAGAAAGAGATTTACCAGAAGGAGCTATAGTTGCAAGATTTGCACCAAGCCCAACAGGTTTTTTACATACTGGTAGTTTATTTACATCTTTAATTGGTTATCGTTTTGCAAAACAAACTGGTGGTGTATTCTATTTTAGATTAGAAGATACAGATACTAAAAGAGAAGTAAAAGGTAGTGACCTTGATTTAATTAATCAACTTGCTGCATTTGGTGTAGTATTTGATGAAGGTTTCTGTGGTGAAGGAAATCCAGAAAAAGGTGTTTATGGGCCATATCGTCAAAGCGATCGTGAAATGATTTATCGTACAGTTATTAAAGAAATGGTTAAGAAAAATCTTGCTTATCCATGCTTTTGTACAAGCGAAGAATTATCAGCATTAAGACAATATCAAGAAGCAAATAAACTTAATCCTGGTTATTATGCAGAACATGCAAAATGTTCTCACCTTACTCCAGAAGAAGCTATCGAAAAGATTAAAGCTGGTGAAAAATATGTAATGCGTTTTAGATCAAGTGGTTGCTATACTAATAGAGTAAAAGTGCACGATGAAATTCGTGGCGACTTAGAGTTTGCTGAAAATGATCAACATATTGTAATTTTAAAGAGTGATGGTCTTCCAACATATCATTTTGCACATTTATGTGACGATCACTTCATGCATTCTACACATATTACACGTGGTGAAGAATGGCTTGCAAGTTTACCTACACACTTAGAACTATTTAAGTCAATGGGATGGCAACACCCTAAATATGCTCATTTACCAGTAATTATGAAACTTGATAATGGTAATAAGAGAAAATTATCTAAGCGAAAAGATGCAGAAGCAGCAACATCATACTTCTTACAAGAAGGCTATCCTGTTGAAGGTTTCCTAGAATATTTAATTACTATTGCGAATTCTAACTTTGAAGAATGGCGTCTTCAAAATATGAATGCGAATATCTTTGATTTTAATTTAACATTTGAAAAAATGACTTTAGATGGTGCTTTATTTGATATTGCAAAAGTAAAAAATATTTGTAAAGAAAGACTTGCTCGTCTTACAAAAGAAGAATTTACTGCACGTGCAAAAGCTTATGCACAAGAATATGATGAAAATCTTTTAAAACTTATTGAAAGAGATGAAGAATATTTCAAATCTATTATTAATATTGAAAGAGAAAGAGAAAATCCTAGAAAAGACTATGAAACATTTGGTCAAGTGTATCCTTTAATTAAATTCTTCTATAGTGATTTATATAATGAATTATTAAATGAAACAGAACTTCCATTTAATGAAAACTTAAATAAAGAAGACATTATTCAAGTTCTTAAAGCTTACAATGCAAACAAAGGACTAGAATTAACAGAAGAAGAATGGTTTAACAATTTAAAACAAATTACTGTTGAATGTGGTTTCTGCGACAATATGAAAGTTTATAAGAAGAATAAAGATGCTTATAAAGGTAGTATTGCAGATGTATCTGAAATATTAAGAGTAACTGTTTCTACTAGAAAGAATACTCCTAATCCATATTGGGTATTAAAGATTTTAGGTGAAGTTGAAGTTAGTAGAAGAATTAATAAAGTAATTGAAAAATTAGAAGCTTAAAAAATACTTGAAAGAGTTTTATACATATAAAAAATAATAGAAGCGATAATAGGAAAATCTATTATCGCTTTTTGTATTAACTTTAATATAGTTAAATTATCATATGTGTATGGAAAGAAAAAGTATATATGAAATATTTCATTACAAACATATTATGATTAGGAACACATAATATTATTTATAGAGTGACAAATAGAGTGACAAATAGAGTGACAAAGTATATTAAAAATATGGAGGATATTATTATGAGACTAAAAAGAGAAAATGAAGTTACTGAATTTAAATTAACAACGGGCGAATTACATGATACAGTTAAATCAATATCTGCTATTTTAAATAAGCATGGTTATGGAACAATATATTTTGGAGTTAAAAATAATGGAGAAATTGTTGGCCAACAAGTTGGTGAAAGTACGGAAAGAGATATATCTCGCGTTATATATGAAAGTATTGAGCCGAAAATTTATCCTAATATTCAAATGTTAGAGTATAATGGAAGAAAATATTTTAAAGTTGATTTTGCTGGAAATTGTCAACCATACTCGTCAAAAGGAATATATTATATGAGGACGACTGAGGATCACAGGGTTCTTACTAGGGATGAATTATTAGTTTTTATAAGAACAAAGTATTATTCTGATGATTGGGAACAAGAATTAACAGAATACACAATAGATGATGTGGATGAGGACAGTTTATTAAATTTTTATAAATCTGCTAAAGAATGTGGTAGGTTAAATTTAATTAAATATGATAAAGAAGAACTTTTAACTCTATTAGAATTACTTGAAAATGGAAAATTAAATAATGCAGGTTATGCATTGTTTGGGAAAAAGACAAAAATACCTCTAAAACTTGCTATTTATGCGACTAATGAAAAACTTACTTTCATTGATTTACATGTTAAAAATGGAAATATTTATAGATTAGTCAATGAAACTATTAATTATATTCATTCTAATATTCATTGGAAAGTTGAAATTGGAAGTAGAAAAAGAGAAGAAATACCTGAAATTCCGATTAAAGCAATTCGAGAAATAGTTATAAATAGTTTTGCGCATGCTAAATATAAAGCTGAAACAGAGCATGAAATTAACATTTTCCCTGGTCGTGTTACAATATATAACCCAGGAAGTTTTCCAGATAATTTAACTCCGCTTGATTTTGTTAACTCTAATCGTAGTTCAATTAAAAGAAATAAAATTATTTTAGATGTTTTGTTTAGAAGCCAAGATGTAGAAAAGTCAGGAAGTGGTTTTAAAAGGGTATATGAATTATGTAATAGGGAAAAAATAAAATGTGAATTTTGTACTGATGTTTATGGTTCTGGTTTTTCTTTTATTAGAAATA
>JAZSIL010000254.1:0-9186 GCA_045533785.1 Bacilli bacterium | reverse complement strand
ATACCTATTAATAAATTATCTCTTGTAAAAATACTTTCATTATTACTATCAAGAATTACACCTAACATACCGCTATCTTCAGAAACTACAGTCACGTAGAAAGTAAATGAAATAGATGGGTACATTGCATCATATGCAACAATTTTTGCTAAGCCCTCAGAAAGACCTATAACATTTCCTTCTTCATCAACTGAAGCAATATTTGGAGTTTCAGATTTCCATGCAATTGTTCTATCAGCACCGCTTACTAAACTTGCGTTAAGTTTAACACCCGAATTAATAACTGTCCAAGAATCACCTTCAAATGATCCAATAATTTTATCATCAATAGCCCAGTTAGCATAAACTGTAACATTTTTATTTTCTCCAAAATCAGCAACACTTGAATATTTATTTCCTTCTGCATCATACCAACCAGCAAAAACAGCACCAGATAAAGCAGGAGTTGGAAGTTCATAATTTGCACTTAAAGTAACTTCAACTTCTTCATTTTCAATTTTCTTAGAATAGAATGATAAATTAACAATATTTGAACTAGATGCTGTAGTAAATGCTTTATCAAATAATACGACATCACCCAATTTAATACTATTAACATTAAAATTATTATGACCAGTTCCAGCATATTGACCAGAAATTGTAATTACTACACTAGCATCAACAGGCCATGAACTTACAATTCCACTATTAAGTATTGATACAACCTTATATAATCCTGTAGATGAATCAAGTCCTAAATAAACTCTAGTAGAGAATTTTGCTTTTGGATCATTAGCGGAATTAGAAATAAAGATATAATTTGCGTATGTTGTGCCATCCCAGAAATTACCATTATAACTATCAACTTTTAATGTGGAATTTAAAGTACCTTTAGTTTTATATAATTCTTCAGTCACTCCACCTTCATAATCAAAAGTAACAGTAATATCACTATAAACAATTTCTTCTAGCTTAGCATATAAAACAATATCACCAGTAGATCCAGCAGGAATTTCAGTAATAGGATCATTATTGAATTCTTCATTATCATACCAACCTAAGAAATTATAACCAGCAAGTTTATATTCAGGTAAAATAATTACATTTGAATTTTCAACATATTTTAAAGGATATAAATTAGTAAGAAGAGTATCTCCGTTATAATAAGAAATTGTATATGTTGTTAAACCACCGTTATAATTAGTATCAGAAGCATAGTCAGCTAAACGTTGTTCATTTGTATATGAAGCATTATAATCTTTTGAATAAGGTGCAACAGTAGGAACTGTATCATACACATTACATTTAAATGTATACTTAGAACCAGTGTTTGCTAAACCATATGTTTGTGCATTTTTGAAGTAATTATACATAACATAAACAGCACCAGTATTATTTAGGAAATTAAAGTTATTGCTTGTAGAATTTTCTATAGTATTACCAACAATATGAACTCCTCCACTAGAGTTAGTAAATCTATTAACTGTTATTGTTGCTGAATTATTACCAGAAATATAGTTATCTCTAATCCAAATATTAGTACAAGTATTTGATGAATACCCTAAATAAATGCTATTATTTCCAGTAGTATGATGAATTTCATTATTAATAATGTTTAATTCACCTGAAATTTTGTACATAGAAATAGGAATACCATTTCCCTTGTTATTATTACTAAAATAGTTGTTATCAATTGTTACATTTGATACAAAACTAGTATTTAAATAAATTGGACGATAATCTGAAATATCACCATAGAATTTAGAATCTTTAACAACAAGCGATTCAATAGCACTTACTGAATATATAATTGAATAATTTGAATGTTTCTTATAAGCTGTACTATTAAGATTTGTCAGTGTTACATTATTAACAGCACCAAGAGTAATTGAAGTAGATGTTCCTGTTAATTTAAAACCACCAAATGTTAAATTCGAACCAGAAATAGTGATTGCAGATGTTATAACAGCTTCATTAGTTCTTAATGATTCAGCGCTTCCGTGAACATTATAATAAGGGCCATAAATTCCAATATTAGATGTTGAAATAGTAAGAGCATCGGAATATGTTCCACCAAATACATAAATATTTTGACCGCTTTCAGCAGCACTTAACGCATCAGAAATTGAACTAAATGCAGTTTCACCATATGCATATTCATTACCATTAATTAAATATGTCATATCTACTTTAAATGAAGTACTTACAAAGATATTTGGTTTTATGCTATTAATTACTAAGTCATCATTAACTGTAAGTTCAACTTCTTCTAAATTGTCATTAATCCATTGAGCAGTATAAGTAATATCACCAGGATTTTCCAAATAATTAGGATGAGTTTTAACGATACTACCATCAAGACTTGATTTCCAACCTTCAAATGTATATCCTTCTCTTACAGGAAGAGGTAATATAGTTTCTTTAATAAGAACAAGATTAGCAGTTGTAGGATATTGATAGTTAGCAGGATCAGAAACAACAACATAAGCAATATTACTATCTCCAACACTAGGTGTTCCATTAATAATGACATAATCACCTACTGTAAATGAACTTGTAATATCTGAACTTGCATTTGATAATGCATGTGTCCATGTAACATTTGATACAAAAGCAGAAATTGTAGCTGCATCAATATAAACAATTTCATAGGCATTTAAAGTTGAGTCATAGTTTAATAATACTTTATTTTGCCATCTTAATGTATTCGCTGTTTTTACAGATGTATCACATAAATAAGTTCCACTTGCTAAACCATCATTACTATACACACTTATTAGTTTAGCTGATTCATCATATGATATTGGTAGCGATCCACCTTCAGCATTTAATGTAACGTTTACTTCAACTAAACTAGTTGTAACTTTTGCATAGAAAATTCTATCTTCTGTAGATCCTGCTGGAATTTCTGTGATAGGATCACCAACAAATTCAGGATTATCATACCATCCTTGGAATGTATGATATTCATCTACTTCATAAGTAGGAAGAATAATTTCAGAAGAAAATTCAGTAAAATAATTAGGATTTAAACATGTTAGTTTTTCTTCTCCACACATATATGTAATTGAATAAATATATATATCTTCATTATAAGTTTCATCAAGTAAGTAGTCGCTTAAACGTTGTTCATTTGTATATGAAGGATATTTAGTGTACTCTTCTACGTATTTATCATAATATGAAGTCAGTGCATCTCCTTCTGGAGCAGGATTATAAACATTATGTTCAAATACTAACTTACATTCACCAGGATATTGAAGTTTATATTTCCAATTATTAAAATAATTATATTTAATAAATACATTTCCTGTTCCATTTTCAAATCTAAAGTTATTGCCTTGATTAGAGTTTTCAATAGTATTTCCTACTATATGTACTGCACCATTAGGATCAGTAAATTTATAAATTCCAATCGCACCAATATAATCACCAGTAATAATATTATCTTTAATCCACATTTCAGTACATGAGTTTTCATCATAACCAATATATAAGCTAAAGTTATTAGTAGTAAAATCGATTTCATTATCTTGAAGTTTAAATTCACCAGCAACTTTATATACACTAACAGCAAGTTCATCTAATCCAGTTCCAGTTGCGTTGCCGATGTAATTGTTTTCTATTGTAAGATTTGTAACTGTTTCCACTAATACAATTGGACGATAAATAGTATTAGTTGAATAGAAATATGAATCACTAATAATTAAATTATTTAATTTATTATTTGAATAAACAATTGCTTCTAATGCTAAAGGACTTGCAAATGAGCTAGACGCAGTACAATATAAATTTAATAGTTTAGTATTAGATACTGCACCAAGAATAATACTAGATGTTCCTTCAAATGCAATACCATTTAATGTAACATTTGAAGCATTTACATTAAATAATGCTGCGATAACTGCTTCATTATTTCTCTTAGATGTGCCAGAAATATTATAGTTTGGACCATAAATAGAAATACCTTCAGTTGCTATGCTAACTGCTTCTGAATATGTTCCAGCAAATACATAAATGTCTGAATTAGCTTTAGCTACTTCTAATGCTTCATTAATAGTTGCAAAAGCATTTACTCCGTATGTATATTGAACATCATTAATGATATAAACTTTTCCGTTTACAAACGATGAATTAACATAATATGTTGGTTCAATACTTTCAATAACACTAGCATCAGCATTTGATAAAGTTACATCAACTGCATTTGATGGCATCCATTTAGCTGTTAAGTTAAAATTACCATACATATCAGAACTAATTCTTTCAATCTTATTATTATTTTCATCAAACCAACCACGGAAAATATCACCATCATTAGATTCTAAAACAGGTAATTCAACAACATCACCATAATAATAATCATAATC
Source organism: Bacilli bacterium (assembly GCA_045533785.1). Taxonomy (GTDB): domain Bacteria; phylum Bacillota_I; class Bacilli_A; order ML615J-28; family CAG-313; genus UBA1737. The sequence goes on along the minus strand of JAZSIL010000254.1, from coordinate 4,837 downwards.
AAAAGTAGGATCTAATAAATAAGCTTTAGCAACCGCAAGTGCTCTTGCTTCTTTCCAAGTTTTTGTAGTGGCTTGCCCTGATAGATATGTATACAATCTATAATAACCAGCAACATAATTTGACCAAGGAGAAGTATCAGTATTTTGTAATTCTGCTGCAGCAGCTAATACTTGTTCACCAAACTCTTCAAACCAATTCAATAATTCAATATCAGTATGTAAGTAATACTCACTATCCGGATCTAAAACACCTTGATTATTTTTCAAATATAACTTATAAGTATATGTTGAATCGCTATAGTCCTCCCAGTCTGCTAATACATTAGTTTTAAATGTTTCAATATCGACTTTTTCGCTAGGGTATTTATTCATATACCAATTATAATAATCATTCCAGAATGCAGAAATAAAATCATCTTTTGTTTTGGTAGTAATTCCACCTTTTTCATATGAATAATTAATGTTATAAAGAATCTTTTCCCATTTACCATAAAGAGTAGTTAAATTATTAGATGAAGTAGTAATTGCAGAACCAGAAAATTCTGGATTATCATACCAACCTAATAAATTATAACCAATGTTTTCTAATGTTGGAAGTTTTTGACCTGTATATGATCCAAGAACTTTAGAGTTTACTCCACCATATTGTTCTTCCAAGTTAGTCCAGAATCCATTTGCAAGTTTTTCATCTGAATAATCAGCAGAATGGAAGCGAGTTTGGGTATGTAAAGTATGTTGTGAACCATTTAAAAAAGCTGCAACTTCATACTCTAATCCATAAGGATCTTCGCTTGAATTCCATGCCTCATTATTTGTTCCTAATAATTTATCAAGAGCTACTTTGTTAGAACTTCCAGTAGTAGTTGATGATAAATAATCAATTAACCAAAGCCATTTAGTTTTATATGTAGTATTACTTAAGAATCCATATATATCATTTAAACCCCAATGATTTGTTAATACAGTTAAGTTATTAGCATTATATGAAGTTCCACCTTTAAATTCATTAAAGTCTTTAAAGAAATCATCAATCATTTCTTGTCTAGTACTATATGGCAATTCATTTTCACTAATTACATATGTAATATCATAATGACTATCAAGAACATCTGTAATTAATTGCGCTACATTATTTCCTGCAGTTTCTTGTTTTGCTTTATATTTTTCTGCAAGATCATATAGATTTCTAATTACAATATTTTCAGAATATACATATTCATCACCTAGTTTGATGTATGCTCTAGCAGAAATATCATTTTTAAATGCTCTAATAGGGAAATTAATCATTGTAACTCTGAATTGATTATTTTCTGCTAATTCATCTGTTTCACCAACAGCAGCATTAGGGGTATTAACTGTTAAATCATTAACAACACCTTGTGCAAAAACGATACCGTATTTAGCACCATCAACAGGATTAGAAACTGTAGCTTCCCATTTAAGACCGTTAGGACTTTCAGTTCTAATTGATACACCTTCAGTAAGTGTAATTGTTTCTGTAATTTGTGCATTTACTTTTAAAGTTGTTGCTGCAATAAAAGCTGCTACAAAGAACAAACAAATTCCTAAAATTATTCTTTTCATAAGTTTCCTCCTATTTAAAGTAATCCGATTCATATTCATCTGACCATGGGAAGTCAATAACAATACTTCCACCTGCAGTTAAAATACTTAAATCGTAACTTACAATTTCAATAGTTGGAGTTTCATAATTTTTATTCATTTTCCTTCTCCAATTTATATATTTTATAGTGGCTTTTAATATTAATATTATATTTTTATTAACATTAATTAAAGAGCCGAAACTACGTATTTATTTTACCATATTTATATATATTTTTCAAATATTTAATTAACAATAAAGACCTCTCTTTTTAAGAGAGGCCATTTTATTTATTTCTAGAATCATATTTCTTTCTTTCAACAGTATCTAAAATTACTTTTCTAAGTCTAATGTGATGAGGAGTAATTTCTACAAGTTCATCATCATCTATAAATTCTAAATAGTTTTCTAGTGATAACTGTCTAGGAGCTTTTAAAACAACTGTTGAATCTTTTGTTGAACTTCTTTGGTTAGTCATTTGCTTAGCACGTGTTATATTTACTGCTAAGTCTTCTTCTCTATTACAAATACCAATAATCATTCCTTCATATACTTCTTCACCAGGTGCGATAAATAATTCACCTCGATCTTCGATTTGTCCACATGCATATGCAGTAGCTTGACCAGAATTGATTGAAACAAGTACATGTTGTTTTCTACCTACATAAGTATCCGGTGTGACAGGTTTAAATTCACTAAAGACATGATTCATAATTCCGTAACCATGTGTTGCGGTCATAAATTCAGTTGAAAAGCCGATTAATCCTTTTGATGGAACAACATATGTTAGTCTAGTTTGAGAATCTTTTGAATCCATTGATATTAAATTACCACGACGTGTACCTAGCATTTCAATTGCGGGTCCAACATATTCATCTGGAACATCAATTACAACATCTTCATAAGGTTCATAAAGTACTCCATCAATTTCTTTTAGGATTACTTTTGGACGAGATACTTGAAATTCGTAACCTTCTCTTCTTAAGTTTTCGATAAGAATTGATAAGTGAAGTTCACCACGACCTGATACAACCCATTCTTCTTTATTTTCAACACGTTCTACTTTTAATGATACATCACTTTGTGTTTCTTTAAATAAACGTTCTTCTATTTTTCTAGCTGTTAATATTTTACCATCACGACCAACAAAGGGCGAAGTATTAGTACCAAAGTTCATTTGAACAGTTGGTTCAGATACATGTATTAGTGGTAGTGGTTCAATATTATTTTGTTCACAAACGGTTTCACCAACATATATATCAGGAAGTCCTGCAATACCTACGATATCACCAGCATATGCAACTTCTACTTCATTTCTTTTAATACCTTCAAAGTTAAATAATTTTTGAACTCTAAAGTTTGTAATACTTCCATTGATTCTAACACATGAAACCATTTGATTAAGAGCTATTTTACCACGTTTGATTCTACCAATTCCAATTCGTCCTACATAATCATTGTAATCAAGTAAAGCTGGTTGAAATTGAAGTGAAGACTCGATATCATTATCAGGATCTGGTATTTCTTTTAGAACCATATCAAGAAGAGCTTCCATGCCATGTTCTTGAGCATCTGGATCTTCTGATAAACTTGATGTAGAATTAACCGCAGAAGTATAAACTACTTTAAATTCTAATTGGTCATCATCTGCACCAAGGTCAATAAATAAGTCTAATACTTGGTCTATTACAACAGCAGGTCTTGCTGATGGTTTATCAATTTTATTAATAACAACTACAACTTTATGATGATGTTCTAATGCTCTTTTTAAAACAAATCTTGTTTGCGGCATTGTACCTTCATATGCATCAACAACAAGTAAAACACCATCTACCATTCCCATAATTCTTTCTACTTCACCAGAGAAATCCGCATGGCCTGGAGTATCTAGAATATTAATTTTATAATCTTTATAATATACTCCTGTAGGTTTTGATAGAATAGTAATTCCACGTTCTTTCTCTAAGTCATTTGAATCCATGACACAAGTATCAACAATTTCATTATCTCTAAATGTTTCTGTTGTTTTAAGAAGTGCATCAACTAAAGATGTTTTACCATGGTCAACGTGCGCAATAATTGCGATATTTTTAATTTTCATATATAAAAGTCTCTTTTCTTAATATAAATATTTATATATATTATACGCTTATTTTATAAATTAATCTTCATATAAACTTTCTAAAACGGTTACACATTCATTATAAGTATCTAGTTTTACTTTTAATCCAACTGGAACATTAATAAATGGTTTACTATGTCCTGATTGAAAATTAGTTACAACAGGAATATTTAGCGGTTTTAAATAATGAACTAAAAGTTCATCAACAGTTTGATTTTCTTCTGAATCACATCCTGTGAAATAACCACATATAACACCTTTTAATTCTTTTAACTTACCACTTAAACTTAGCGCAGATAACATTCTGTCAACTGAATATGGAGCTTCATTAACATCTTCAATAAATAAAATTTTATCTTTAAAATCAATTTCATATGGTGTTCCCATTAAAGCATAAACTAACGTTAAATTTCCTCCAACAAGTACTCCTTCTGCAACACCTTCATTAATTACATTTAATGGTAAGGTTGGATTTTTTAATGGAGTTTTAAACCCACTTCCTAAAGTTTCAAAAAAATGTTCAAAAGTAAACTTTTCATAATGTTGCATACAAGCACCCATTTCACCATGTACCGTAGGCATATTAGAAAATTGATAAAGCGTATTAAGTAATACTGTAATATCAGAAAAGCCAATTAAAAGTTTAGGATGACGTTTTATTTCTTCAAAATCAAGATATGGTAAAATTCTTTGAGCTCCATAACCACCTTTAAAACAAAGGATTGCATCAACAGTATCATCTTTAAACATTTCCATTAAGTCTTCGGCACGAAGCATATCACTTCCAGCTAAATATCCTTCAACAGCTGTAACTGATTTTCCAAGTTTATAGTTATAGCCATGAGTTTTTAATAGTTCACAAAACTTATTTACTGCGTCTATTGTTTTAGGATGTCCAGATGGGCAAATAATCCCAAGTACTGAACCTAGTGTAATTTTTCTACATTTATTCATATATATTACTTCTCGTATTTCTTTGTTAAATATTCAAATACATCATTTTGCATATAAGAGATATTTCGCTCAGGAATTTGTTTATAATTAGAACCATTGCACATAAAGATATAACCATTATCACGATTATAGAATAAGAAACTCTTTAATCCATATGC
>JAZSIL010000120.1:0-2432 GCA_045533785.1 Bacilli bacterium | reverse complement strand
GGAGACTGACCACGGACTAGAACCATTAACTTACGGGTGTTGAACCTTAAGTTCTGATGGGACTCGAACCAATAAGAGATAATGGTGGAAGATTTTATAAGAATATGATAAAATAATTAAAAAAGTATGTCACCTTTTTATAGTTCAATTGTATTATAGGTGAAAGGGATTATAATTATGAAAATATCAGAGAAACAATTTGACTATGCATATAAAGAGTATGCAAAAGAACTATTATATATAGCATATGGTTACACAAAAAATAAAGAAGATTCAATTGACATAATGCAGAATGCTTATGTTGCTCTTTTAGAGTCAAATAAAAAGTTTGAATCAAATGACCATATAAAGTATTTCCTAATTAGAGTTACTATTAATGAGTCAATAAATTTTGTAAAGGCATATTCTCATAAAAAAGTGATAAATAATAATGATTATGTAATTAATTTCCCTGAAACTAAGAAAGAAGAATTGCCTTATGATTTATCTGAAATTGTTAGTACTTTACCGGAAAAGTATAAAACAATTATAATTCTTCATTATTATGATGATATGAAGATAAAAGATATTTCAAGTGTACTAAAAATTTCTGAACCTGCAGTAAAGAAACGATTAGAACGATCAAGAAATCTTATTAAAGAAATTATAGAAAGGGATTATAAACATGATTGATAAAGAATTGTCCGAATTAAAAAATAATATTCCTGATATTGACATAAAAGATTATAAAAATGGTGTATAGAGAAATCAAAATGATGAGAAAAAAAGAAACAAAGTATTCTATAATTATAGATTAGCATTTATATGTAGTTTATTAGTAATACTAACGCTTTGTAGTTTTGTGATCCTTGGTAATATGTCAAAGGGAACAAGCGATCACCCTTCTGATGATAATCCAAATGATAATGTTAACGATTTTCCAAATATTAATGGTACTGATGATAAATTATCTTCAAGTAGTGACAAAGCATTTTATGCTAATAAATTTGAAATAAGTAATAGCTTTGGTGATGGTGATATAATTACCCCTTATGAAACAACTTTCCTTGAATTTGATAAACCTTGGTATAAAATAAAAGCAAATAACATTAGTGAATATGTTTGTTTATACTTGGATAATAAAGTTTATAAAGAAATTATGGAAGTTGTTTTTCATGAGTGTTGTAGTTATTATACTGAAGTTAAAGATGGAAAAGAATATGTTTATTGTAATTTTGTTGGTATTGAAAGATTAAAAACCGATGAAATTAAAAAGATAGATGGGACTTTTGCAAATTTATATTTTGAATTATTAGGTGGATTAAGAACATTTAAAGTTAATAATGAATATTTGAATTTACAGGAATATTTAAATTATATTGGTTCTAGTGTTGTTATTAGTGAAGAAAATTTTATTGTAAAAAATTCTAAAGATATTAAAGATCTTCCAATTCGTTATGAAAATTATATTGCAATGGCTTATTTTTATTATCAAGAATTTGACTATTTATATAACTATGTAGCAGAAGAACAAATTTCCAAGACTGTCCCTTATTATGGATCAATGATTGCTTATGAAAATGTAGGTGAAAATATATATCATAATTTACTAAATAGTTCAAAAGAATATTTATTGATGGATGTACCTTTAAAAGAAATTGGTGGATGTTGTGAACGTTTTGAAGATTTAAAATATAATTATACTGGTGAAAAAGAATTTATTGCTTTTGAGATAAATAATCTAAATAATTCTGAATATGTATGTTTAGAAGAAAATTCTGATATCCAAACAATTACACTATTATCTAGTGGGGATAATTATGATGTGTTATTTAAAGAAAAAGTTAATATAAATGAAAATGAATATTATTCTATAAATGAATTACTAAAAATCAATAAAATTATAATTGAAGAATGGAAGATTATATTAGAGTATAATCAAAAACAATTTGTTAGTTCTTTGGAAAAACTTAGAAGTATTGTTCCTAATACACTTGCTGATGAATTTAAAATAAAAACATATTTTGATTCATTAAGTTATGATTTCGAAACGGATACTATTAATTCTGGTATGGTAATTTATGAAACTACTAATGAAGTAACAAATATGGAACCATCGGCTATAAAAGTCGGGAATAATTATTTTAATAAAACTGATGTAATTATTGATCAGTTTAATGTTTGCTTTATGTTAGAAGTTTACGGTAAAGATATTAACGAAGTTAAAGATTTGATTTCTGCAAAATGGATTAGTGATGGTGGGGTGAATAAGTTAGTAATAATATATGATGATAGTCTAATCGGGGAAAAGGTACAAATTTTATGTCAGTATAAAACTCAAAAGTATCATCATCAATATACAAGTTTTTTAGAAACAACAATTGATGGTTATGAGAAACACGCTAACTATGAATATATTGCAATGAATTTAGGCTAAAATATTTCAACACCTT
>JAZSIL010000292.1:0-3654 GCA_045533785.1 Bacilli bacterium | reverse complement strand
TATTAATAATATTTTTCTTCATCTTTCTATAACTACATTTATATCTATAATTTTGAACAACTTCTATTTCTCCATCATATACATCTACCCTAAATGGAGTTTTTCCTTTTAATAAATAAATACTAATTAATGTATCATCATTACAGTTAATTGGTTTTATTTCTAATAAGCCTTTTGTTCTAATTAAAGGAGCAAGAAAAAATGATGCAAGTTTCTTATCTTCAAGGTATTTTTTGTATTGCAAATCTCTAATTTCACTATCCATCCAATGATTAATTCTTAATAATGCAAAAAATAATCTACAAAGTCTTGAATTCATATATTCCATAACAAAAAAATTAGATTCATTTAAAACATCATATACTTCACATACATCTTTCAAAGCTTTATTCTCTATGGGTTGTTCAAGCAATTCTTTTTTATTTTGAATACATATAGAAAATGAACTACAAAAAACCATTACTTTCATTATTAATAAATCCTCCTACAAAAGAAAATAAATAATATCACAAATCAGTAGTACACCACCTAATACTATAAAAATAATCCAAGCATATTTTACATTATAACTTTCATCATCTCGATGACATAAACTATACCATTTTCTATTAATGCTCCATAAACCATTGAATAGTAAAAATACACAAATGGAAATTGACTTTTCAACTAGTCCATCAATATATATTGCACTAATTATTATGGAAACAACTAATATAATATTAATTATCCAATTTAATTTTTTAAATTTTGTTGGTGGCATAAACTTATAACCTTTCATTTCATCACTTTTTAATAATATCTTTTTACAATTTTACTAACAATTAATACTAATCCATATTTTTCTAATTTTAAATAATCAGAAATAACAAATCCAGTATTATTTAATGCATCCATTAATTGTTCTTTAGTTTCATCTTTACTAACACATGAATAAAATAATTCTCCATAATCATTTATAATTGAAGTTACTTTCTTAAAAGTTTCAGTATAGCTGCCAATTTCTTTTACGGTAGATCCTATCATCGTTATAATATCAAATTTAGTCTTCGGATTATAAGCAAAGATATCTTTATTAACTATTTCTATATTTCTATTATTTTTTTCGTTTTCTAAACATAACCTAAATGTTTCAGTAATATCAAAATCTATATCTATACTTACTAATTTACATTCATCATTCATATGATACGATAAATATCTATCAAAGTGTCCTGGACCGATTCCAATATTGCAAATAGATTTAGCATTTTTTAAATTAAAGTTTTCCTCAAAATATTCAGTAATTCTATAATCGTACCATTTAGCTTTAAGTGATGTATTCCACTTACCACATTCTTCATTATTAAATTCACTATAATATTCTAATATATAATCTTTCTCTTTTTGGTTTAACATGTTTTCTATGTTTTTTGCAATGTTTTTTAAATCCTCTCGATCTAAAAGCCATTCCTCAGTAACACCAAATAACTCACATAAAGCTTCTAAATTTATATCACTCGGAATACCATTTCCAAGCTCCCATTTGCTTACAGCACTTCTAGATGCAAATATTTTTTCACCTAATTCTTTTTGAGTTAGATTAGCATTTTCCCTTAACTTTCTTAATTTATCTTTAAACATAAAACAACCTCCACAATTATATTATAACATATAAACTTACATTTATCGTGATACTTTTTATGAGGTTTTGCTACTTTATTATAACATTTTTTTACTTTTATTTCCAAAAAAGAATTAGTTAACCAAAAAATAGGTTAACTAACATTACATTATCTTGACTTTAATAAAGTATTTATGAAGCCATACACCATAAAATGTTTCCAGCATTATCTATATATAAATAAACTGTTTGTGATATTGTTGGTATATGACTAATGTATGGATGCTTTTCCATAAAGTCCCAATCATAATCAATATCATTTTTAAAAACTAATAATTTTTTATCTTCAATATTTAAGGAAAGAACTAATCTACCATACTTATCTGAAATAGGTATATTATTAATTTCTAGTGATTCTCTTTCATAATATACCCTACCATTTGAACTTTTATAATCATTTAAGTCCGAAACCTTATCATCATTATAAGAGTTAATGCATTTAAGATTTGTATCATATTCGAACGTTTTACATATAATATCATGTTCTTCATGAACAAAACAACCAATATAAAAAATCTCATCTATAAAATTCACTGCTAATATTGATCCAAACTTATCTTTAGTAACATATTCTTCTTTTTCAATTTTACCATCAAGTGTTAATACAGATATTTTTACATCAGTCATTGCTACAGAGACATCATCTAATTCAGAAATTGTTGAAAACACATAGTATTTATCATTATGCTCATATAACGCATAAATATCATGTTCAAAATCAATAAATGTATATTCCCACATTGTATTATAGTTTTCATCTAATTTGGTAATTGTAGAATACCCATTATATGCTTTATAATTATTAAAATATGTAAAATGATTGCAAACAATGAGTACGCTATTATTATTTGATGTCTTTATATCCACAATTTCAGCATTATACCCATTATGAAGAAATAATTGAAAAACGCCAATTTCTTTGAATTCATAATTATATCTTGATATTTTCACTATATCTTGTGATGTGGTACTATCTACAACATAAAAGTCTTTTTCATTTAAAAAAACATTATCATCGTTTTGTAATATTTTACTATTAATTACATCTAAATATAATTGTTCTACATTTCCAAATGATTGGACAGGTTCATTTAAATTTTCTCTCATTGTTTCTTTAAAACGTTCATATTCTAGTTCATACTTTTTTTGTTGTATAAAATAAAAAGAACATAATAAAACAATAACTATGCTTGATAATGCAATTAAAATTATTAAGCTTTTTTTATATTTATTTTTACGATTTTTTTCATCTCTAAATTCATTGATTATTTCTTCACCAAATAATTCTGCTTTTGAAACTTCAAATAACAAACATATGCCATCTAGATTTACATCACTAGGAATACCATTACCATTTTCCCATTTTGCAACTGCACTTCTTGATACAAATAATTTGTCCGCAAGTTCTTGTTGAGATAACCCCTTTTTTTCTCTTAGTTCTTTTAATTTATCCTTAAACATATTAATGTCCTCCTCACACAAATAATTATATCACGATAATAGAAATTAGTGTTGTTACTTGTCAGTTTTAATTGTCACTTTTACTAAATTATAATATTTTTTAAGCATTTTATCAATTAAATAAATTAAAAGAAACTATAAGTTATATTTCTTATAAAACACTAATTTTTATTTTAGTAATTTATTATATATTTCAAGGGGAACTTCAACCATATCAATACAATGTCCAACCTCTACATCAGGGTAATCAGTATCATATTCTATATTTGGATAATACGCATATAAGTCTAGTAAATATTCGTCATAATAATAATCAACCGTAAAGAAATCTTCACTTCCGCTTTCTATCCTTAAGTAGCATAAGATAACTTTGTCCTCAAACATTTTTTCGCCTGATTCTTTATCTAACGGTTCAATCTCTTTTTTTGTTACTTTAGTATAAAAGTTAATATAATCTCCATAGTTATTAATTACATAATAAGACAAACTTTTAATATTATATTCACTTCTAACATCTATATATGTATTTTCAT
>JAZSIL010000136.1:0-5601 GCA_045533785.1 Bacilli bacterium | reverse complement strand
ATTTACAACTAGAGGAATATTTTTAAATTTTGCTATTTTAAGAGCCACTTTATATATAAATCCATAATCACCAGATGCGAGAAAAATTATATCAGGATTAAAATCGTTAACCCATTTTTTTAGTTTTTTATTAAACCAATTAGATAGGTTCCAAACAATATCTCTCAAAAAATGCTTAATTGCATTTTTTTTCACAGATTTACTATTTAAAGAATATTTTTTTCTTTCGTCATATTTTTTTATAACATTACCGCATCTTCTAGTAAAGATAGATTTCAAAGCTTCCTTATCAGTAACACAATAATATGAAGAGCAAATATTAAATTCTGGTTTCTCGTCACATACAAAGAATTGAGCAATTTGACTAGAATCGAATCCGGAAAAATAACTAATTAAAGTTTTTCCCATATTACTTTCATAATTGAATGGATTATGACTTACAACTAAAACTTTCAAATTATAATCTCCACCATTTTAAGTTATTTTTATTTAGTTCACTAATTTCATATAAACCTTTAACATCAATTAATATATGTTCCGTACCAGATTTATATAATTTCATAATACTATTTAATCCAAGTTCTTTAAATTGAGTGTGCGCTACTGCAACAATAACACAATCTATATCTTTTACGTCATCGTATTTAGTTAATTTCACACCATATTCATGAAACGCTTCTTTTTCATCAGCCCACGGATCACAAATAATAGGATTTATATCATATTCATTTAATCTTAATATAACGTCATTAACCTTACTATTTCTTATATCAGGACAATTTTCTTTAAAAGTTAAGCCTAAAATAGCCACCTTTGCCTCTTTAGGTGCTTTACCAGCTTTAATCATTTCTTTGATTGCAGCATCAGCAACAAATTTCCCCATTCCATCATTAACAATTCTACCATTTAAAATAATTTGAGAATGATAACCTAATTTCTCTGCTTGATATGTAAAATAATATGGGTCTACTCCAATACAATGACCACCAACTAATCCTGGTCTAAACCCTAATGCATTCCATTTAGTATTCATACCATCAACAACTTCATTTGTATCAATGTTCATTTTATCAAACACCATTGCTAGTTCGTTCATAAAGGCGATGTTAATATCCCTTTGAGAATTTTCAACTACTTTTATAGCTTCTGCTGTTCTTATATTAGAGACAGGATGTGTACCAACTTCTATTACAATATCGTAAACATTTTTAATTTCTTCAAGAGATTCATCATCAATACCAGAGACAATTTTATGAATGTTATGTAATCTATGCACCATATCACCTGGATTAATTCTTTCGGGAGAATAACCTATTTTAAAGTCCTCACCACATTTTAAACCAGATTCTTTCTCTAAAATAGGAATGCATACATCTTCTGTACAACCAGGGTATACAGTAGATTCATAAACAACAATTGATCCTTTTGTCAAGTTTCTACCTACAATTTCGCTTGCACCAATAACAGGTGTTAAATCAGGAGTATGATCTACATTTACAGGAGTTGGAACGGCAACCACAATAAATTTTGCATTTTTTAATTCACTTTCATCTGAAGTAAAATAAACAGTTGTTTGTTTAACCGCCAAATTCCCAACTTCTTTAGTTGGATCTATTCCACTTTTATACAAATTAATTTTTTCCTTATTTAAATCAAATCCAATAACATCTACGCCTTTTTTTGCAAATTCAACTGCAATTGGCATACCTACATATCCAAGACCAACTAATGCAAGTTTTTCTTGTCTATTTATAATCTTTTCATAAAGTTTCATTTTAAATGTCTCCTTTTTATTTTACTTTTTCTCATAAACATTAATTTGTTAAATCTATAATTTGATATTGTTTAAAGTTTAATAATAATACTTAATAATTACTACAATCATCCTTTAACAATATTATTTAAAAGACTTTCTTGCAAATTTTTTAAAAACCCAACCTCTTAATTTATTTGGTAATAAAACTTGCACAATTAATCTTTTTAATACATTAATTACATAGGTTGGTAATCCAATTATTTTATTTTTTAACATATACTTTTGTAGTTTTTTCTCGCTTTTGAAGTATTTAATACCTCCACGACGTTGATACATCTCTTTACCAACACGTACATTTACTAAAATTTCATCAATATTCATAAATGTTGCCCCATTTTGCAGCATTCTTATCCAAAGATAATAATCTTCATCCCAATACCAATCAATATAACCACCCGACTTTAAATACATTGTTTTTCTAAGCATCACTGTTACTTGATTGAATGGACATCTTTTCTTTAAATATTGTTTAATGTCAGCATCACTTTGAGGTACTAAGCGATATCCAACAACATTATTAACATCATCAATAAACTCAGCTATATTTCCTCCAACAATATCAATATTATTTTCGAAACATTTTAATTGTTTTTCAAAACGTGTAGGAATGCTTATATCATCAGCATCCATTATAGCTATTAGTTCATTTGAGCATGCTTCAAATCCTGCACGACGAGCTTCACCATGTCCTCTATTTTCAGGGAAACGAATTATTTTAAAAATTTCATTAGATGATAACTTTTCTATTATCAAATCTAATTCTTCAGTAAGAGGTCCGTCTACAACAATAACAATTTCAGATGGTTTAACTGTTTGATTTAAAATACTTTCAACAGCAATTTCAAACCATTCGGGATTATCTTTTCCATAAACACACATAGCAACAGAAAATTTAGTATTATCCATAATTATGCACCTAACATTTCCTTTGCTTTATTATTTTCATTTACATATGTATCATAGTCAATTGATCCTTTATGTAACAGCCAATCGCCATAATCCATATCACTTGATGTTCCATCTCTTACTACATCACTTCTTTTTAAAACTTTACCAATTGTTTTAAATATAATTTTTATATCATTGAATAAAGTGATTCCACTATTTATATATCTTAAATCATATTCAAATTTTTGTTCCCAAGTAATATTATTTCTACCACTTACTTGTGCAAGGCCAGTAAGCCCTGGTCTTACATTATGTCTTTTTCTTTGTTCTTCATTCATAAAAACTAAATCACGAACAAGTTGTGGTCTAGGTCCAACTATCGCCATATTACCAACTAATATATTAAACAATTCAGGTAATTCATCTAATGAAGTTGATCTTAATAATTTTCCATACTTATTAAGTCTTAATTCATCTGGCAATAAATCTCCATTTTTGTCCTTTTTATTACTCATAGTTCTAAATTTAATTAGTTTAAAGATTTTTTCTTTTCCGTATTTATCTTTTTTTCCTGGTCTAGGTTGTACAAAAAAAGGATTTCCTCTCATTGCAATAGCACCAATTATTATTAAAACTAATAATATTGGAGATAAGATAATAATTGCAATAAGTGATAGAAAAAAATCAAAAAATCTTTTAAAGAATTTAGAATACATAAATAGCTCCTTATTTTAATTATTTAAAACAACTTTTTACAATTTCAATTATTTGTGCTTGTTCTTCAATTGTCATTTTATTATCACTTGGTAGGCATAATCCTCTATTAAAGATGTCTGCACCTACATCTAGAGTTTTACCTTCAATGTATGCATTTGTTTGCGCTCTTCCATTTCCTTCTCTAGTAATAAAAGGATTTAGTCTATACATAGGTTGAAGGTGCATAGGTTTCCAAATTGGTCTTCCTTCAGCATTATATTTAGCTAAAGTCTCTAATATTTCACTTGGACATGACTTTCCTGGTTCAGAAACATAACATGTTTCATTATCGCTTCTTACATATTTACAAAGACTATCTTCATTTATTAGTAAGCACGATAACCAAAAGTTAGGTTCCATTATATTTTCATCATATGGATTCATAGTAACAGGTAAGTCTTTAAATCCATCCTTATATCGTTCATAAATTGCTTTTTTTTGTGCAATATGTTCTTCTAAATATGGAATTTGGCCACGAACAACACCTGCAATTACATTACTCATACGATAATTATATCCTACTTCTTCATGTTGGTACCATGGAGCATTTTCTCTACTTTGTGTAGACCATTTTCTAGCCTTATTTGCAGATTTTAAATCATCTGTTAAAAGCATCCCACCAGAAGATCCAGTAATGATTTTATTACCATTAAAAGATATAATATTATATTTACCAAAGGTACCAGTTTGCTTACCTTTATATGTTGCACCTAATGATTCAGCAGCATCTTCAATTATTACTGCTCCATGTTTTTCACAAATTGCAAGGATTTCATCATATTTAGCAGGAGTGCCATATAAATTAACAACCATAACTACTTTAACATTAGGATAAATTTCAAATGCTTTTTCCAAAGCAATAGGATCCATATTCCATGTATCATATTCAGTATCAATAAAAACCGGAATAGCTTTTTCATATAGTACAGGATTAACTGTTGCAGCAAATGTCATATCAGTACAGAAAACGTAATCACCTTCTTTTACACCAGCTAACTTAACTGCAAGATGTAATGCACTTGTCCCACTTGATAACGCAACAGCATATTTACACCCCAGTTTCTCTGCAATTTGGCTCTCTATTACATTAATATTTTCACCTACAGTAGACATCCAGTTTTTTTCGTATGCTTCAGTAATATATTTTAATTCATCTCCATGCATTGTAGGAGTCGATAACCAAACTTTTTTTTCAAATTTTTTCACAATTGTTGTCTCCTTTTATTTATTATCAATTTTATATGTTGAAACTAATTGTTTTACTAAAAGTTTCATTTCATTTGTTTCTTTATATGCTTCAACATATAAGTTATCTAATATTTCGAATAAATTTTCTTCATCAAAGTTTATAGGTTTAGCAATAGAAATTAACCCATTAGCAGTTTTTTGTAGTCCTTCTTCTTCCATTAATCTTTCTTCATATAATTTTTCACCTGGTCTTAGCCCCGTAATTCTAATTTCCATATCAACGTTTGGAGTATAACCAGATAATTTAATTAAATTTTCTGCAAGATCATATATTCTAACTGGTTCACCCATATCAAGCACAAAGATTTCGCCGCCTTTTGCATAAGCACCAGCTTGCAAAACTAAACTTACTGCTTCTGGAATAGTCATAAAATATCTAATGATATCTTTATGAGTTACAGTAACTGGGCCTCCTTCGGCAATTTGTTTTTTAAATAGTGGAATAACTGATCCATTTGAACCTAATACATTTCCAAATCTTACTGCAACAAATTCACAAGTTTTTGATTTTTTACCTATAGCTTGAATAATCATTTCGCAAATACGTTTTGACGCACCCATTATATTAGTCGGATTAACTGCTTTATCAGTAGAAATTTGAACAAAACGTTTTGTACCATATTTATCTGCAGCACGAGCAACATTTAATGTTCCAAAAACATTATTTTTAATAGCTTCATTAGGGGATGTTTCCATTAAAGGAACATGTTTATGTGCTGCTGCATTAAATACAATCTCAGGCGAATATTTTTTAAAAACATCTTCAATTTTGTTTTTATCTCTTATACTTGCAATTAAAACTAATAAATTTAAATCAGGTATACTTCTTCTTAATTCTTGTTCAATTTCATAAGCATTATTTTCATAAATATCTAAAATAATTAATTTCTTAG
>JAZSIL010000299.1:0-27126 GCA_045533785.1 Bacilli bacterium | reverse complement strand
TTTGGATCTGTTTCTCCACATTCACACTTGCCTTCTTTAAAGTTATGTACATGTGGTGGAACGTAATTTGGATCAGCTTCGCCACATTCACACTTACCTTCTACAAAGTTATGAGTGTGTGGTGGAACGTAAGTTGGATCTGTTTCGCCACATTCACATTTACCTTCTACAAACTCATGTACATGTGGGGGTTCATAATTTGGATCAGTTTCTCCACATTCACACTTACCTTCTACAAAGTTATGTACGTGTGGTGGGACATAATTTGGATCTGTTTCGCCACATTCACATTTACCTTCTACAAACTCATGTACATGTGGTGGAACGTAAGTTGGATCTATTTCACCACATTCACATTTTCCTTCTACAAAGTTATGTTCATGTGCAGCTTCTCTAATATATTCAAGTGGTTCAGATTCAACTTTAATATTTTTTCCATTTTCATCTAAATATTCAATAACTAATTTAACAATATAATCATTTTCTTCATAATCTAATTTTGCTAAATAAGCATTCCCTTTATTAACTAAAGTTACATCTTTTACAGCTTCACCATTTAATTCAATATAAGCTTTTGTAACAACACCATCAGTATCAGAGAATTCATAATCTACCTTTAAAGTTGTTTTACCTTTATTATTTTCTGTAAACGATACAATTGTAGGTAATTTAAACGCTTTAGTTTTAACAGTAAATACTTCGCTTTCTAAATTAAATCTAGTACCATTTGGAGCTACAACAACATATTCATAATAAACTTCGTATTCAACACCTTGATATAAATCTTTACATTCAATAACTTCATTATTACCTAAGTTAAATGTTTTATTACCTACATGAACGATAACATCTTGAATTTGACTTGCTGAAGCAGGTTTCATATTTTTAGCAATTGTAATACTTGTGTCTGTAACATCTTTTACGAATAATCCATGATCAGGATAATTATATTCTGGAATAGCAACACTTGTAATATATGTTTTATTTGATGTAACATTATAATCATATGTACCAGGACTATCATAAGTAATTGTAACAGGATATTCTTTTAACATTTCAACATTATCAAAACTTATTGGGCTATCTACATAATCTTTAGTAACACCATTAACAGTAACTTTTATATTACTTAGAGTATTAAATAATTCAGGTTTAGTAGGAATTAATTCAATTACTGCTTTATCATATTCAGAATCAATTGATGTATAAATAAATCCAGGGTCACGCATAACTACTAAACAATGGTTTCCATCACTTCTTTCGCTTCCATCACTTGGTTCATTTAAAACATTAAATCCATTATATTGGTTTCTAACAATTAGAGTTGAAGATCCACCACCATCAAGATTAAATCCACTTACACAACCTTGTGCTTGTAATAATTGACCAGCTTCATATAGAGAAACACCAACTTTATAATCTTGAGGAAGACCACGTCCTTCTACAACCATAAACACTGTTGAACCATCTTCTTTAAAGCCAATTAATGTACGTGGATGAGTAGTATTACAGAAAGCTTCAGTTGATTCACGTAATTGAGGAGTACCATTATCTAACACTTGATAGATATAACCAATTGAGTTTTGAACATTACTCCAATCATTTTCATAAACATATTCGCATTTAACATAGTCACCAGCAACTACAACATTATCTAATGAACCATCTTTTGCAACTAAATAGAAGTGATCATCTGAAGGAGCAGAATTAGCACCAAGAGTTACAACTTCTCCAACAGTACCTTTTACAAATACATAACCACCTGTAGAAATACGGCAAATATCATATGTACAATCAATTACTTTATACCCAGTTAAATCAAAAGTAGATTTCACATCTTTAGTAAGAAGTGTAATTCCTGTATCACTTGGAGTTTTGTTAACAGCACTAATAACTATATCATTTTCAATTGCTGATTTATCTTCATTATAAACTCTTAAATACATACTAGAAGAAACACTTGGATCACCAACAATAACACTACCATCTGCATTCCAACCGATTGTTTGACGATAATCTACACCTGCTTTTTGTGCACGATACATATCGCCACCTTGCATAAAGTTACCAGTTGGTTCATAAGTTTGAGAACCACTATTATTGAAGAAGTCACCATTAATACCCGCAACAACTATCCAACCAGGATTATTTTTTTCCCAATCAGCAGCAGCTTGACGAGTTGTCATTTGTTTCCACTTATCTTGATTACTACCACTATATGTTACAACTTTAACATCGTTAGATGGATCAAAATCAACCCAGTGAACAGTATGATTATTCCAATAATACTTATTACTACTAGTATCTTGTACACCATTATTAATAGTCTCAATCTTTTGAGAATTAGCAGTCATTGTGCCAAAAACATTGGTAGTAACTGCTTCGCTAGCTTCTTTATAATCAACACTCTCAGCCTTAAAAGAAACTTTACTACAAAGCCCAATTAAAAGTGCAGAAACTAACACAAATAAACTAATTTTTTTTGTAATTTGCTTCACTATTTTTTCCTCCTATTTAATAGTATTTTAAGCAAAACAAAAGTCCAAGTTATGGACTTTTTTTTGTTTACTCCTTTTCTTTATGTGTTCTTATATATACAATATAATATTTCTTAAATGTAAGTTTAATAACTAAATACATTGGTAAACTAAAGCCACATATAACCGCCAAAGTAGGCGTATAGACCATCAGTGCGACATCACCTATAATAAATAAAACCACTCCTAGTGTAATTACTAAGTCTTGAAAAGCCATCATACTAGCAAGCTTAATATCATCAATAATCATACATCCTTCCATATAATTCATAACAAGTGGTAGATGTACAATAATTACAAGTAGCATGATTGCAAACGCAATTGAAAGCACTAAACCAAAACCATTAATTATTCCATCGCTTAAATGTAGATAGAAATATCTAATACTAAAATAGAATAAACAAGCAATAATTAAAATAATAATAATTTCTAATAATGCTTTTACAAAAATGCGTTTAAAGCTTTTAAAGAATTCTTTAAAGACTGTATTACAAAACTTTAATTCATATTTTCTAATTAAGTCTATTCCAGCACAAATAGCAGGATACATGTAAAAAGCGGCAGGAATAAGCGGAATTAGTCCTAACAAACTTTCCATGTTGTCTTTAAAGAGAAGTGAAGTAAGATAAAAAAGAAGAAAAGAAGGTAATAAGATTAATAAATTAATTAGTACAAGACGAAAACAATAATCGAAAAACTTGAATATTTTACTATTGTACAAATTAAATTTTTTCATTCCTTCTTTTCTCCTTATTTTAGTTTAATATTAACCTACAATACCAGAACGTTCAACACCTTCAATGAATAATCTTTGAACGAATAAGTAACCGATTAAAAGCGGCAACATCATTAAGAACGCTGAAGTATTAGTAATAGATTTTGTAAATTGTGGATTCGATCCAACTTCTTCACCAACAAGATAATATAGATGTTTAAATTGTGGTGACATTAAAATGTTTTTAACCCATTCAGCTACGTTTAACAATCTCATAGTTAGAAGTGGGAAGGCTTCACCAGATAAACCATATTGGCTTACATAGAATGAGTCATTCCATTGCCATACAAATGCAAATAATGAAACAGTAGTAATACAACCACGAGCATTTGGAAGCATAACACTCCAGAATGTTCTAACAACACCAGCACCGTCAATTTGAGCACTTTCTTCTAATTCAACAGGAATTCCACGGAAGAATTGTTTGAATAAGAATACGAATAATGCAGCTCTAATACCTTGACCAAATATCGCCATAATATACAAGATAATATCTTTTCCTTCACCTTTTAAAGATAAAGCTTCACCAGTTAATGCTTTAAAGATACCAAATATATCAAAATGTGAGAAATATAAAGCACGAGCAAGAGTAGTAGTTTGTGGTGGAACTAGTAATGTAAGCATTACAACCCAGAACAATAAATCACTACCTTTAAATCTAAGTCTTGCAAAGGCATAACCAGCAAGTGAAGTTGAAGCAACCTGTAAAACTGCAGTTAATGCAGAAATCTTAATGTTATTCTTAAGAGCATTCCAGTAATCAAGTAGCTCTGCTGAAATTTGAATATTTACTAAACTAAAGTGTTCTGGGATCCAAACAACAAGTGGGTTATTTAAATCTACAGGGTCTTTAATAGCAACAATAACTTCTTGGAAAATTGGATATACAATAATAAATGCTAAACCAAAAATGATAAATGCTCTTAATATACTCGATGCAACACTAGAAATACGTTGACCATATACAGCACGTGTTAAAGGTCTTTTAATGTTTTCTCTAAAAGTTTTATAACTTTCTTTAGCGTCATTCTTATATGCCGCAACTAATTCTTTAAATGTTAATTTTTCATCATTATTTTTTGTCGTCATAATAGAACACCACCTTTGATAAAATACCTAAAACAATTAATAGGAACACAGCTACAACACCTAAATAAATCCACGACATTGCTGCATGAACACCATAGTTAGAGTCTGTAGCATAAGTTTCAATAACATCATTTACACTAGAACGCAAGTACGAATCTACTACTGTATAAACTACAACTGTTGGAATCATTGCTGAAACCATTGGAAGTGTAATTTTCCAGAACATTTCGTATTGTGTAGCACCTTCAATCTTAGCAGCTTCATATAAGTGTTTAGGAACAGATTGAATAGCTGTTAAGAAGATTAAGATTTGAATACCAGAATATGATATAGTGTCATAAATACCATCAGTAATACCAGTTAAGAATGTAATCAAGAACTTAGGAATACCAATACCTTGCATGAATTGTGCCATATCAAATAAAGCAGTTAATGCATTTTCATCAGGATTAGTTAAACCTGATTCAACCATCGCAGCAGAAACAGCTTCAGAGTTAAAGATAACAGGTAGGAAGAAGATTGCACGTGCTGCAGCTCTTCCTTTAAAGTTACCATTTAACATAACTGCAATTAATAAACTGAAAATTGTAATAACAGCACAGTCAGCAGCCATATTTCCAAGTGTATTTAATAATTCAACAGGGAAATCTGCATCAATAGTTAGTGCATAACTATAGTTATAGAATAACCCTGCATCAGCTAAAGGATTAGTAAATATTTTTTCACCAAAATCCTTAGCTGAGAAGAATTGATTAAATAAGATTTCAACACCTTCAGGTGAAATTCTTACAGTACTAAATGAATAAATAAAAGATGTAACTAATGGATATGCAAAGAACACTAAGAAACCAATTAAAACTGGTAATAAGAAGATAATTGAAACAACTTTCTTTTGAATGTCAAATCTTAATTTATCAAATGTTCTTGCTTTAAGCCATGACATAGGCCAAAATGCATAACCAATAAACCAACCAACTTTTTGTGTGAACGCACCAAATTTAGAAGTACGATACCAATTTAGAACTTTACTCCATAGATTAGAGAAGAATTCAGCAATTCTAGTCTTTAATGGAATTTTATTTTCTTTATTTTTAGCCATAAAATTGCCTCCTTCCTACTTTGCAACTGCATAGCCCTTATAAGGAACTTCTGTTCCATCAGCAGCAGTATAATAATTACGAGTATAATTCAAGTAAACAACGATATCTTTATCAGCTGTTCTATATGTAACTTTAAATATATTAGCAGCTACACATTCATGAGCGATTAATTCACCTTCATAAATACCCATTTCTTTTAAATCATTATAAACAGATTCAACAGTTTCTACCCAGTCAGTATATAAAGTATAATAATAATTATTATAATCTGTTTGAAGTAATTTTTCACTTGAATCATAAGAGAATGTAAATGATAGATTTGAACCTGTTTCAATCATTCTCATCATATGTTCCATAACACCTTTTTCACTATTAGCATTGAAACTTTCACCACTATAGTCAAACATACCATTAATAACTAATTGATAGAAAGGAATAGAATAGTCTAAGATTTCATATCTAGTAGTTTGATAAGGAATATCTTGAGCACTTGAAACATATTTAAATGCATATTCATAAGGTTTATATAATGCAATATTATTAATACCTGAATTTGTTAATGCATCAAGTGAAGAAATTTGATTTCTTACAGCATCAACTTTAAATGTTTCTTTACCTTTACGGTAATCACCAGATAAAGCAGAACCAAGTTTATCAATAGCTATATAATTATAATCATCAGTAGCGGCTTTATAATTTTCAGCTAATGTTTGTGCAAATGTTAAGTAATAACGAGGAGATAATACATAAATCTTATCTTTAGTCTTATCAAATACATTTGAACTTAAATCGTATGGTTGTTTAAATACAAGTTCACCATCAACAGCATGAGTAGTATAATGATTCTTACCAAATGATTCTTGATATTTATTAATTTCACCAAATGAAACATATGGATAAATATTAACATTTTCATTATTATCATTAAGTAATGCTTCAAATTTAGCTTTAGAACCTAATCTTGAAGATATTTTAATTTTTTCAAATGATGTATTAGTTAATCCTTCTTTTCTCCAACCAAGATAGAATGCATTAATATTTTCAACACCTTTATCTTTAAATGTATTAATAATAGTATTTAATTCATCAAATGTAGTTAAAGTACCTTTAGCAGTATAAGGAATACCAATAAAGTTTTCAGTATACGAATATGAACCTATAACATCCATATCAAGTACTGGAGTTGTTGTAACATCTTTATTTTCAATGCCATATTGAGCAATTAAAACATCACGATATAATTTAGCAACTTTTGAATAGTTTAATTCATCTTCTTCTAAGATACGATATGAAAGTGCAATATCATCTTCAACACGAGCAGCAGTCCATTTTGTTAATTCTTTCTTTTCATATGAAGCAGTACCAACAGAAATTTTCTTTGATTCTCTTAAGAAAGCAGTGAAATAGTTAACATTAAAGTTACCAAATTCGCTTGATGTACGACCAGAAATATCAGCAGTTAATTGTAATTGAGAACCAGCACTTGTTGCGTAAACTAACATACCAGATTTATTACCAGTATTAATTACACTAAACATAGGGAACATTAAATCATCGTTAGAACCTTTATTTACATAACTTGTTTGAGTTAAATCTGTTGTATAAACACGTTTTTGATATTTTGAATAATTCTTACCATTAGCATGATTTAAGATAGCACCTGATCCATCTGGAATTACAGTATAACCTTCAACACCATCTGCTGTAGCAGTAAAGTATGGAAGAATGTCAACATATGTAAGTGGGAATTTTGGATCTTCTTTAATTGAATTTCCAGGAACAGTAACATCTAAGCCATTTTCTGTTAGCGAATATTCAATTGCAATAGAATACTCAGGAGAAGATGTATTAAGTTCATAATTAAATTGAGTATTATCATCTAATAAATCTTGTTTAGAATAACCAGAATATTCATATAAACATTTATATAATGTATCACGTACAATACCAGACATACTAGAATGTTTCATACTTAATTCATAATAATCAAATCCAAATTCATTATTAGGGTTAACAACTTCTTCACCACGTAAATTAAGAATTGCTGGAACAAATTTATAATATGATTGGTCAGTCTTACAGAATTCTGTGTAAATCTTATTTTCTTTAATATCAATTACTGGTGCACCAGTTGATGTAGTAGCACCTTCTGCAACTAACTTTTTATTTCGTGCGAAATATTCTTCCATCTTAGTAGCTGAAATATATTTAGGGAAATCAGCATAAGTAATACCACGTTTTTTCATTTTATACCAAACAACAATTTTATTGTTTTCTACATCAACATTTACAGCATATGTAGGAGTAAGTTTATCACCATAATCATTTGATTCACTTACTGAATATTCATAAGAAGAATAAATATCAGTTTGACCTTTTAATATTGAATAAGATATATTTAAAATTGATTTTTGTTTACGTAAAATATCAGGATTTACATTTTTATCGCTTTCCGGATTAGAAAGCCATGTTTGAAGCACATTACCCTCACTATCAAGTTTAACTAATTTAAATGAAGTAGTATACATATTAAACCATAATTCTAGTATATTACCATCTTCAGTAGTATATGAAAGAGTTGGTTTATTAGCATAATCAGTAGCAAGACCACCATAACCTAAAAGTACATTTGGATAATAGTTCTTCCATTGTAATAAGTTTTTAACATGCTTTTCAGCTTCAGTATGTAATGGTTTATAGTAATAATATTTTTCTGCAATTGCTTCATATTCAGCAGCATCAAATTCACAAATATCTTCATAAATTTGAGGTTCTTGAGAAATTAAATATACAAAAGACATATCATAATAATATTTTTTAAATACCTCTTTACCATTAATTGTATTGCCTTCATCATCTTTTGTGTTAACACATTTATTATTTAATGCATTTTCAATATCAGTATAATAATCATTAGTTCTTAAAATATATAATAACTCTTCATAAGTAATCGGACAACCACAATATTCTAGATAAGAAAGAACATCGAATTCATCAATATTAATTTTTTCTTCATCATCTTCTTTGTCAGTAACATCTAACTCACCATTTTTATATGCTTTGTTAATTTTACTCTTAGAATATTCAAAACGAGAATCAATCCAATCATAAATATCACCATCTGGGTATTCTTCAAGCCAAGTTTTAACATAATCTAAATCACGTTTTAACTTATCATTTTTTTCCCATTCAGAGTAAATTTCTTTAGTAATGATATAATGTTCTTCACTATAACGTCCGTAAGTAATACGTTGTTCATCAGTAACTTCTTCTTCAGTTAAACCATCATTTACCCATGGAGCAACATAATCTTTATGATTAATGTTGTATTTATTAATTCTTTCATAAATCTTTTCCGAATATTCAAAATCAGATAATACTTCTTGATTCCAATATTCATCATCATATTTATTAGAAGATGCATTAGCAGTAGGTGAATACTTATCAATAAAGTAAACTAAAACAACAGATACAACAACGACTAATAATAAAACTAGTACTGTTCTTTTTAATAATGTAGTAAGTTTAATTCTTTTTCTCATGTTGCACCTCCTACATATATCTCGTTGCTAATTCATTATACAATGAATAGAAGAATGAATAAATTTGTTCAGCTAAGTTGAATAATAATAGTGCGATAAATGCAATAATTGCAGTTGCAATAACAGTTGCAATAACAGACCATAACATCTTACCTAAGCCATATTCGTGAATACCAATTAAACCAGTTAATGCCATATAAGCAGTTAATGCCCACCCAATAATATTTAAGATTAAAATGAATTGAGCTTCATCTTCTGTAACAAAATTACTAATAACGATATTTAAGAATCCAATAATCATAATAGGGAAGAATGAATAACATAACATCATAAAGATTTCTTTCATCTTACCTTTACCATCCATTAGTGTAGTAACACTCCAGTTGGCAACACCAAGTAGAATTGGAGGCATAATACCATAAACTAAAATAGTAATACTATTAAATTTATATGGGTTGTTAGTATTTAATACAGGACCAGTATATTTGTATTCAAGCATTCTCATAACAACATATAATAAAATAATTGTAATAGCAACGCTCATCTTTCCGCGTTTTTCTTGTTTAAACTCTTGCCAACCTTGAACAGGATGACTCATGATATAAGAAGGGAAACGGAATACTTCGTTATAAAATTTCTTTAAGAAAGCTTTTGTACTTTTCAAGAAATTATTACATTTTTCTTTAAAAGTAAGTTTCTCTTTTGCTTCATCTACTAAAGAAGAAGGTTGTTCTTGAACAATTTCGTATGTGTCAAATCCAAGTTCTTGTCTAACGTAATTAATCTCTTTAACTGAGACATCTAATTTTCTTTTCATTATTCGTTTCCTCCTTCCTCTTTCATAGCATTTTCTTTATTTTTCTTATTAACATAAGTTGTAATTTTTGAAATAGCAACACCTGCTACTGCAACCATAATAACAGCCATTAATAAACTAAAGTTTTCATTTAATACAGCATCACGATAACTATTAAATGCTTTTGAATAATATGTAGCATTATGAGCAAGTTCGAAATACTTCATAGCTTCTTTATATTCACCACGACGATTTAGAGCTTTACCAATACCTAAATATGCAAGTTCATAGTTAGTATTCATACGAATAACTTCACGCCAATAAGATTCAGCACCTTTAATTACAACATCTTCACCAAGTTCATCTTTTACAATTTGGTCTTCAATTTGGCCAATTTGATATAGATAAGTAGCAGTATTAACAGCTTTACCAAACTCAGTTGTTTCAAATAATAGAATACTCTTTGATGATTTGTCTAAAACAATAACAGTTTCTTCTTCAATTCCATCAGCAGTTTTACGATACAAATAATCTACAGCAATAGGTGAAATAATACTATTTGATAAACCACCTGAAGCAGTTTGTTGTGTACCACCAGGTTGGTCACCAGTAATATATAGTAAGTTACCTTCAGAATCATATGTAAATAAACGACCACGTTTTTCATCAGTTACTGTGAAGTTACCAGTTTTAGAAATACAAACAGCAGTTAAAACTGAAGAACCTAAAATTACACCATCTTCTTTACTAGTTGTTAGATATACAGCATCACCATCTGGAGTAATATAACCATTACGTTTCATAATGTCATTACCCTTAGTGTTAATAACTTTTACAAGGTTAACAGCTTGAGTAGAAGCACTATCAGGGTTAGATGTAGCATATAAGAATCCATCAGGAGAAACAGCAATATTATTAAACATTGAAGGTAAATCAAGAGCTTGTGAAGCATATTGTTCTTCAGACCAAATATTAGACCATAATTGTTTTAAAGCATCAGCAACAACAACGTTTTTACCCACATAACGGTTAAATTCTGTATTATCACCAAATTCAATTAAACCTTCGTATGCATTTTGTGCAATACAATAACATACACCAGCTGAATTTAATGCAATTTTTGTAGGTTTAAATATTTTACGGCTTTGTACAACTGAATAATAATCAGTTGATTCTTTAATAGTTTCATACGCAACACCATATGGAGTTTCATATTCTGAACCATATAATTGATAGAATGAAGAATCATTAGGAGTTAAATATACATCAACAACTTCAAATGTAAATTTATCAATTTTTAAAATTCTTAAATTTTCTGTATCAGCAATTAAAATATATTTATCAGTAACAGTAATACCTTGAGGTGAGTCAAGAATTACAGCAGCTTTTGTAGGATCAACTGTAGAAGGAACATAAGGAGCACGACCTGGAGTATCAAGCCATGTACAAGTTGCTTCAAGTTTTGTTCCATCTGGATAATCAGCAAGTCTAACAACTGAATATTTCTTTTCTACTTCTTTAACATCTTCTGTCCCATCAGATTTTTTAACAACTTCCTTTTCCTTGAAAGTTTCTACTTTACAAGTATATTCACTTGGATCAATAACAACAGGTTGATCAGGATTTGTTACATCTTTAATAACAAGTGTCATTGTTTTATCATTATATTCAAATTTACCAAACTTAGCAATTCCTTCAGAAATAGTACTAGTTTCTAAAGCACCATCATAAATATCAACAAATTCAGGAGATACTTTTTGTTGAACTGTAATTTTATCAAGTGGAGTAGAGAAGTTATAATAATCATCTAATTTTGCTTTAACTTCATCACTAATTAAGAATTCATTTAAAATATGAGTATATTTAAAATCTTGATTGATAATATATACTTGACCCATTTGATATGTTTTAGATTCATCTTTTGAAATTTGGAAAGTTTTTGGAGCATAATCTAAAACATAAATAGTATCTTCGTAAACTTCCATATCAGTTAAATTACTAAATGATGGAAGATTTTTTTCAACTTTCTCTTTTTCTTTTTCTTCTAATTCATCATATTTATAATAAGTAATATCAGCATTATAATAAGTTTCTTTATAAGTAATACCTTCTGAAGAAGAAATGATATTTTTCCAGAAATCATAAACATATGAAGTAGCTTTAACATTTGATTTTACAGTAACACAAGCTACCATAATTGCAAGTACTAGTAGGGTAGTTAGTACTTTAAAATTAGTATTTTTATTAAACAATTTTTTCATACTTTCAACTACCTCCTATTTCATACCTGAGTGAGCCATTGTTTCGATAATTTGGCTTTGTGATAAGATAAATACTGTGATTGGAACAATCATCATAATTAACATAACTGCAGCAGAAGTACCTTGACGAGCAACCCCACCAGCTACGATTTGATGAAGAGAATATGATAATGGTTTTAAACTTTCTGTATAAATATATGTACCACCATCGTTGTTCCATAATTGTTGGAATAATAGAATAATTAATGTAAGCCATGCAGGTTTAACCATTGGCATTACAATATTCCAATAAATTTGGAATTCACTAGCACCATCTATTTTTGCAGATTCAATTAATTCCATTGGAATATCTGACATAAATTGTTTCATTAAGTAAAGACCTAATGAATATGCAAATGCTGGAACAATAATAGCAAGTTGAGTATCAACTAATCCTAAACCACTGAAGATAATATATCTTGGAGTAGCAGTAACTTGACCAGCAAACATTAACGAATAAACAACTAAACTAAATATAACTTTTGATCCTGGGAACTTGTATTTTGCAAGTGGATAGGCAGCCATTGACGCGAAAATAACATGCCCAATAGTACCTGCAAGAGTAATCCAAATTGTATTAAAGAAATAACGAGAGAATGGAACCCAAGAACTTTCTAGTAAAGTTGATAAGTCTCTAAAGTTATCTAATGTTGGATGTTCAAAGAATAACTTTGGAGGGAAAATAAATAATTCACTTAAAGGTTTAAATGCAGCACAAATTGAATAAACTAGCGGATAAGCAGAGAAACATCCAAATAATGCAAGTAATAAGAATAATGAAATATCACCAGCAAGGCTTCGGCTAACTCTTTTCTTTTTCTTAATTCTTCTTTTCTTTTCCATTCTATAGAAGAAAAGTTCCACCTTACCCATTGTAGCTTCATCTTTTAAACCGAATTTCTTAAGTTTCTTTTGTTGGCGTTTAATACGCTTTTTCTCAGCTTTAGATAATTCTACGCCTTTGACTTCTTGTTCATCTACACCAATACGATCAACTGCCATATTAAGCACCTACCCTTCTTAAGATTTTACGAACACCAATGTTAGCTAAGATCATTATTAAGAATAGAATTGTCGCAATAGCACTTGCGTAACCCATTTCCATTCTAATAGAACTATAGTCCATTAAGTGTGTGATAATTGTATGACCAGCATACTCAACTGATGGGAACCCTGCTAGGTTAACCGAAACATCAGCAATTGAAAGTGCCGAAGTAATTTGCATTACAGCACCGAATAATAATTGTGATTTCATTTGTGGAAGTGTTATATGCCATAATTCTTGCCAACGGTTCTTAATACCATCGATTGCACCAGCTTCATAAAGTTCTTTATTAACACTTTGAAGACCTGCGATAAATGATAAGAATGAAACCCCAAGTGACATCCATAATTGAACAATAATTAAAATCCATACAATGTAATCAGCATCTTGTAACCAAGTAATTGGTTCTTTAATAATATTTGTTTGAATTAATAACGCATTAGCATAACCATACATGTCACTACTAAAGATTAATTTCCATACTAAGTATACGTTACCAGAAATAGATGGAGCATAGAATACAAGAGTCATAAAACTTCTAAGAAGAGGTCTTAATTCATTAATTAACCATGCGAACACGAATGCCATAATATAACTTAGTGGACCTGTAATAACAGCAAGAATAGCTGTATTTTTAATAGCAACCATCCAAACATCATCATTAACAAATAAGTTCATGTAGTTATCCCAACCAATAAATGTTGGTAATTCTAGTAAGTTAAAGTAAGTAAAACTTAAGAATAAACTCATAATTACAGGAACAACAGTAAAGATAATAAATAAGAATGTGTAAGGAGCAATTAAGTAATAATATTGACGATTAATAAATATTTGACGACGAAGCTTACCACCACGTTTACTCCAGTTTTCTAACTTACGACCAAGACTTAAACGATCTTTAGCAATTCTAATTTTTTGTTTAACACGGTCATATCTTTTATTAATTTCTTGATATTCTAAAGCTAAATTTTCATCTTCAGGATTAGCTTTATATTCTTTACAAATACGTTTCCATTCAGGTTCAATTTCACGTTTTTTAGCAAGCAATTCTTCAAGTTCAGCTTTAACAATTGCTTCTTTTTCTTCATCTTCAGCTTTCCATTCAGCGCGTTTTTTTGCAATTTCAGCTTTTAATGCTTCTTTTTCTTGAGCCTTTTGTTCACGAGTTTTTTGATTTTCTAATCTTTTTTTGCGTTCAGCAAGTTTCTTTTGGAAACTACCAGTTGTTGCAGAAGTTTTTAGAGTTTTGATAAAAAGATAGATAATCCAAACAATCGTAATTAGTAATAAAACAATTAGAACATTTTTTAATGTAAACATTACAATCTATCTCCTTTCTATTCCTCTTCTTTTTGATCTTTTAATAATGGTAAATTAAACTCAGAACGTTTACGATTAATTTCAGCATCGATTAATAATGAGTATTCATAAAGAGTTTCTCTAGCATTATAAAGATTGTTAATAACTTCACGGAATGCATTTTCAATTTCACGTCCAGTAATATATGAACCAGCAATTTGTGGCATTTCATGAACTGTTGACCATTGAGTAAGTAACATATCTAAGTCTTCTTGAGGCCATGCTAATTTTTCAAGTGCCTTAACATTTGCAGTAGCATGTCTTGCAGCAGAACCTAAGATACCTTCCATTTCAACACCAAATTGTCTTTGAGTTTCTGCACTCGTCCACCATTTTAAGAATGTCCAAGCAGCTTCACCTTGTTTATTAATAACAACTTCACCATTTACAACATCAGATACTTCTTGTTTCATTAAAACAGCACCAGTACCACTTGCTGTAGCAGTATGATTAATTAATAGGTTATTATCTTTATCATATAAGTAGTCACCGTTTTCATCAACGTATGGTGTACCAGGAATTAAGTGGAAACTCCATTTACCTTTTAGTTCTGGAGCAAATACGCTTAATGTATTATACATTTCATAATAAGAAATACCAATTGGCATTTCACCAGTTCTGAAACGGTTAACAAAACTTGCAGATGTAGGGAATGAATAATTTGTATAAAGTTCAGTCCAGAATTCAAATGAATCCATTGCAGCTTCAGATTTTAAACCAGATTCCATGTTATTTGATGAATATAATTCACCACCATTTTGATATAATAACGAAATAAAGATTGGGTTAAGTGCATTAGCACCTAGGTCATTAACTGGTAAATAGAATTGTAGTTGTTGAGCTTGTAATTCAGCAGTTAAACGAAGCATATCATCCCAAGTCATATTATCCCAACCACCAGGGAACATATCAGTAAGTTTTAATTCTTCCATAACGTCATCACGAACGAACATCATTAAGAAGATTTGTTTTTCAGGTAGTGCATAAACACCAGTAATATTTTCTCTTAATTCATCAGCTGAATAATTTTTACTATCAAATAAATAATCAGCAGCATCTAATGGACTAAATTGGAATTGTCTAATTGAAGATGCCATATATACATTTTCATATTTAGCTGGAACATCAGAACCAGTTGATCCATCAGGAATTGAATAAACAACTTCCCAGAAATCATCAAATTCAGTTAGGTCAAATACAGCATTTCTTAATGCCCAGTTAACAGGTAAACTTGAGTCTACGTTTAATGCAACGTCTGGACCAATACCAGCAAGAGTTGCTTTAAGTAATACGTCACCACCAGTAAGTTTTAAGTCAACGTTAATATTTTCATTAAAGTGTTGAACAGCATAACCAGAGTCACCTGTAAAGCTTGTATCGATTAAGTTACGAACTACGTTAGCTTGGTCACGACCAAGTGTCATCCAAACTTCAATTGAAGTATTAGAATTAGTAGCATCACCAGTTTCACTAATTGATGAATAGTCAATAAAGAATGATGCGAAGAAACTTGCAATACCATCCCATAATGCTCTAAAGAAACCAGCATTTGGTTTAGGAAGTTCTACATCAGGTGTATGAATTTCAATGTAATCAATTGTAAGAGGAGCTTCTCTTAATTCAGTAAGTAATGAACCAAGTGATGATACGTTAGTTGAATAAGAGTTTAAACGTTTAGTAATTTCACGTGGTTTATCTACCATTTTTTGTAGAATAACAACTACACTATCGATAACCCCAGTCTTATCAGATGCACCACGTTTATAAATCTTTTCAGAAACATCTGCATCTGGAGCATAACCAGCTGAAATTTTCTTAATAGCAGTAGAAATAGCAGTTAATTCATTAAGTACTTCATAGAATTGACCACCACCAGCTGTTTTTTCATATTCACCATTTTCATCAAGACCATAGAATAATTCAGGGAATTTTTCAGTTAATTCATAGTCACGGTTTGCATCCGGAGATGTAGTAGTATAAGCGATAATCTTACGATACATTGCAGATAATTCATCAATTGCAGCTTGAAGTCTTGCGATTAAAGTTGAATAATCACCAAGTGTAACTTCCATTTTTAACGAATAAGTTTTTCCTTTTTCAAAATAGAATAAGTAAGGTGTTTCACATTCTTGTTTTTTATCAAGCGAGTTATCACCAACTGTAACATTTTTCCATTTATTATTATAAGTAACTTTAAATGTATTTAATTCATCAAATAAAATTTGATATTCACCTAATGTACCATTTTCAGCTTTTTCTGCTAAACTAATTGTTCTAGTTGAGAACATACCACGAACTGTATTTTGTTTTGTACGCATTGAAACTTCATAGTATCCACTTTCAGGAACAGTAAATTCCCATGCAATCCAGTCGCCTAAAACTTTCCAGTTTGGACCACCAATTGTATTAAGATAAGACTTAGTAATACTAAATGGATAAGTTGCAGAATCTGAACGGTCAGTTATTGGATAAAGTGTAGGTGATGATTTAGTAGCTGATGCTTCTGCTTCAATTCTTGTATAAACATTTTTAGCAGAATTTTCAGGATTACCATATTTTTCAACTAATGCTTTATAATATTCAGAATAAGAACTAGACTTTTCAACTTGACGAACTTCTAATGTATCAATTACAAAATAATCTTTAATAAAGTCTAAACGAATTTTTTGTGGACCTTTATCAAAATAAAATTCAAAAGGTTCAGTAATATAACCCATTGCATCTCTAAATGGAGCACCAGCTTTAGCACTACTAACTTCTATTTGTTGAGGTTTTAATTCATTATCATTAGTATCTTTACGCCATAACTTAGAAATTGTAATATTTCCATTTTCATCAGTTTCAGAGTTAGATACATTATAAACTGTTTCAACTCCATCTTTTACTCTAGTGTCAGCTTTATCTTGCCATACACGTGAGAAAGCAAAAGCGCTACAGTCAGCAAATGGTAAGCTACCATTAATATATAAACTTCTTTCAGTAGCAGAACTAAAACCACTATAAGTATAATAGTTTAAGTATAAAGTATAAAAACCTGCTTCAGGAATTTCAACTTCATAAGTTAAATAACCGCCTAAGTGTGCAACAACTTTGCTACCACCTAGTTTTGCAGTTTCACTATTTGCATAAGCAGAATAATCAGCAATTGCTAATTCTTCTATGTTTTTAACAGTTTCAACTCCATCTACATCAATTCCACCAACTTCAATATAATCTTCACCTTTTACTTTAATAGATTCAGATAATGTTGGCGTTAAAGTAAGATCACCATATTTTGCTTTATGCTCGTTAGTTTTTTCACTAATATATTTTTCATAAGCAGAAGCATTATATGATCCTGTTTGTGTACTTACTGCACTATCGTCAGCAGACACTTTTACATCGCCTTTGTAAAAGCTAAAGAATATAGCCGTTGCAAAGACACATGCAATACAAAAGATTAAAATTTTTCGCGTCTTTTTCATTTTAACTCCTTTCCTTTTTCACTAAAGCTAATACTTGTATCAGCCATAAAATTCGTTGGTTACTCATTTTATAGCCGGCATGAATATTACGCGCATTCCACAATTTTAAATGTGTTTTGCTATAAACATCTAACAACGAAATTTCTTTGTCAAAATCAATTTCATCTTCGTTTTGATTATTATATATTATCGTAAGTTTTACGTTAATATCAAGTAAAGTTTTAAGTAAGAAAATACTGTTTTTTAGTTCATTTACTTCTAAAACGTTTTCATTTTCTTCTAAAATAAATAATGCTTCATCAAAGAATTCTCTTAATTTTGCTACATTTTCTTCTGCAATTAAGTTATATTTCATTTTTTCTAAGAAGAATTCTTTAGGATTTTCATACCTAGAAGCATGTTCAGCCCAAAGGATTGTATAAAACAATCTACATCCATAATCTCTATACTCACCTTCAAGTGGTATAAATTTCATCAACTTAACAATTAAATTAGCAAGTTTTTCATCATCAATAAATAAATTAACACCTTCAATAATATCAGATTCGTCTCCATCAGACCATGCTTTTATCGCAGCGTAACTAAATCCTGCATAACTACTAGGTAAATACTGAAGATGTCCAATATCACCCCAGTCGGTTACAATTAACCCTTTAGCATGATACTTTTTACAAGCATCAGCAGCATGTGCAATTGAACCTTCCATATCAAGATAATTGCCTAAGATATTTCCCCAAGATACCGTTCCAGGTGCTAAAATAAAATCAATTCCTATTTCAGAAAGCATTTTAGCATGAGTATCAAAATCATATCGATGATTGTACCCCCAATCTATAAACACAGCATCTTTTGGAAGTTTAGATATTGCTTCATGATGTTTAATTAAAACATCTCCCCAAAGCATCGGTGTTTTATTATAAGTATTAATTACATAATCGCTAAGTTCATTAAAGTAATTTACAAATACATTTGCCTCACCAAGTTTTTCAACAACTGGTTTGCTTTTACCATGTCCA
Source organism: Bacilli bacterium (assembly GCA_045533785.1). Lineage (GTDB taxonomy): Bacteria > Bacillota_I > Bacilli_A > ML615J-28 > CAG-313 > UBA1737. The sequence goes on along the minus strand of JAZSIL010000299.1, from coordinate 8,103 downwards.
AGTTCAAATGGTTCATCAAAACACATATTAAAGTATTTTGATTTAAAATGTGGCAGCATATCATCATACATCTTTTTCACTAATTGACTACTTTTTGGATTAGTAGGATCAAGTGTACTAGGAGGTCTATGTGCGCCCCATATAAAGAATCCATCAGGACATTCAGCTAAGTCAATATATTCATCAAGCGCAAGCCAATCACCCATATGGCCAAAGCCATTTTGATTTGGCACTAAGTCTATAAAATTATCTTCACAATAAGTTTGCAATTCAATAAAATCGTTAAGTGGTAAATAGTTATTATTAATTTCAATTTCTTTTCTAAAACTCTTATATTCAAAACTAAATCCTTCAACATATAACTCTAGATGATTAAGTTTTAATGTTGCAAACTTATCAACTAATTTTTTTAAAGTTGAAAGGTTAGGAACTTTACTTCGACTTATATCAAGCATCACACCTCGTACTTCTAAATCAGGATAATCATCTATTTCCATACAAGGCACTTGTTCTTCTTTTAAGATTTGCTGCAAAGTTTTAATACCATAAAAAGAACCAACAGTTGTTGCAGCACTAACAATTATTTGTTTAGGTTTAATTAGTATTTTATATTGTTCGTTTTTTAAAGTTTGATCTAACTCAAAGAGTAGTGGGGTGTTTAAACTTTCTGTTTTTTTAATACATATATTTATTTTTTTAAGTTCTTTAAATATCCTGTCATCATTAAAAGGTTCATAGTTAACATTTTCAATTAAAACATGTTCAAAATAGTCTTCTAAAACCTTCATTTTTTTAGGTTTTGGTATTAATTTCAAGTTTCTCACCTACCTCTTTTTGACGACCAGTAGCGACAATAGTCCATACTAACCCTATCATATCCTATTATACCAAAGAAAACGTTTTTTTGCAACTGAAATAATAGTTAATTTAGCATTTTTTAAAACAAAAAAATAGTCTCTTAAAAAAGAGACTATTTTTCTTATTATTTATTACTCCAAAGAACCTTTAATTTAGCAAGTCCTTCATCTTTTATAGCATTTTTACCAGGCACTAAATCTTTATAAGTAAAGAAAATTGTTCCACGAATGTTATCAAAATTACAATTAAATTTTAATTGATTATTAATTTCTTCCGGATTTTGCCATGTCTCATGACCCCATCCTTCAGTACTTCCCATATGATAAATACCTTGTCCCATATAAAGTTTTGTTCCAGTTTCTTCACAGATGTTACTCCACCACCATGCTACATCATGATAAGCAACATCGCGACGTTCAAATGAGAAATAGTTTTGTGGAACAACATAGTCAATCCAACCTTCTTTCATCCATTTATAAACATCCGAATATAATTCACTATAACATTGCAATGCACTAGCAACATTATAAGAGCCTTTTTCCCAACCATTTTCGACAATACTAGAATGAGTTCGATAAACTGCAAATGGACTAATACCAAATTCAACTTTTTTACCAGTTTCAGCATACATTTTATTTAATTCATCACTAATGCTCTTAATCATTTTATCAACATTACTTCTTCTAAAATCATCAAATGATTGTTCAGGAAAATCACGATATTTTAAGTAATCAGCTTCTTCTGTTTCAAACGGAATTTTTGCATAGGGATAAAAGTAATCGTCAATATGAACACCTTCAACATCATATTTACGTGCAACTTCCATAATTGATTCAGTTACAAATTCGATAACTTCTGGATGAGATGGAGCTAAAATAACTTTTGAAACGCCATCTAAAACTGTATGTTCTTTATTAAGTCTAGCCCAATTATTTTCTGATAATGTATCTAACCATTCATCTTTTGTCATATTTAAAGTTCTAATATCAACAGTACCAACACGATATGGATTCATCCAAGCATGTACTTTAATATTTCTTTTTTTCGCTTCTTCAATAAAGAAATCTAATACATCAAAACCAGGATTTTTACCTTCAGTGCCAGTAATAAATTTAGACCAAGGGTTAATTTTTGATGCATAATATGCATCATTACAAGGTCTAACTTGAAATACTGCAGTATTCATATTATAACTTTTCATGTTATCTAAAATACTAATTAAATGAGTTTTATACTGTTCAATACTTTCTAATTTTGGTGTATCAATATTCGCAACATTTGAAATCCAGCAACCACGAACATCATCTTCTCTAAATTTAAATTCAGGAATATCAATTTCTTCTTTATTATGCCAGTATTTTAAATAATCTGGCGTATATCTTTTTAGTTTCATATTAATCCTTCTTTCTTAAAACTACACTTAATATAGTTGCAATTGATAAATAAGCAACCAGTATTTCCATGCCCTTCTTACCACATTTTTTCTTAGGTGCTACATAATTTGGATCTGTTTCACCACATTCACACTTACCTTCTACAAAGTTATGAGTATGTGGTGGAACGTAAGTTTCATCAACTTCGCCACATTCGCACTTTCCTTCTACAAAGTTATGTACGTGTGGTGGGACATAATTTGGATCTGTTTCGCCACATTCACACTTACCTTCTACAAAGTTATGTACGTGTGGTGGAACGTAATTCGGATCTATTTCGCCACATTCACACTTACCTTCTACAAAGTTATGCACGTGTGGTGGGACATAATTTGGATCAGTTTCACCACATTCACATTTACCTTCTACAAATTCATGGACATGTGGTGGGACATAATCTGGATCTATTTCTCCACATTCGCACTTTCCTTCTACAAACTCGTGTTCATGTACAGGAGGTTCTGGAGTTAATTCTTTCACCATCTTAAATGATGAACTTAAGATTTCAATTGGTCCAAAACTATCATCTACTGTTAAAATAAAATAACAATTTTCATATTCGCTTGCATAAGCATTAAATGTATAAGTAATTTCATTAGATGTAACATCTTGATTAGCAACCAAGTCACGTTTACGACCGTCAACTGAAATAGATAATGTATATTTCATTGGATCATTTTCTTTATCTTCAATATTAAATGTTACATCAATTTTAGATTTAATTAAATATTCTTCTTCTAAATCAGTTTTAAATGACGCAACAGGTCTTTGATTAACAACAACTTCATCAAAATTAATTTCATCTTTATTTTCATGCATTTTGTTATCATCACCATAAGTTACAAGTTCATAAGTTTTTCCATCTTCTTTTGCAAATACTATTTCTGATTTGCCTGATAACACTCTTGCAACACAAACACCATTTGCTAATATTCCATAAGCTTTAGCATCACTGATTTTGTCATAAGTTACAGTATAAGTTCCGTCGTTATTTAGCTTAAGTTCCTTAACAGTAGCAGCTTCATCTACACTATCATAAACATAACCATCATAAATAGGAGTTAATGCAGACAGTTTCCAAACTTTATCTAGCATTTTAGTAACAGCTTTACTACCAACAGTTGTATTTAAAGAATCGTATCTAAACATTACATAGCCATCAACTCTAAATCCTTTATCTTGATTGTACATTTGTTGATAGTAGAATTCATCACTTGTTGCATGTTGTGCACTAGACCAATTTTCAATTTCATATAAAGCTGTCCCAATAAATAATTTACAACTTGAATCTTTTAACGCATCGCTCCACCATTTTGTAATAACTGGATAATTACCATCTGGAATACCACTAGGAGTATCACCTAAATATGTATATACTTGAGGTAAAATATAATCAATCCATCCTTCTTTTGCCCATTTATAAGTATCTGCAAAAAGATCTGAATATGAGTAATAATTATTACAGTTTTCAGGCATACCACCTTCTGCACCACGATGAGGGCTACTTGGACAAGATTCTATACTTGGAGCCCATCTTGCAGCAGGGGAAATACCAAATGCACATTTATAATCATCTGTTACATTTATTTCACGAACAATTTCACCAAGATTTCTAATTAAAGTATTTACATTTTCTCTACGCCAATCATAAATTGAAAGACTTCCACCATCAGCTAAGTATGCATAGTAATCATTTAAATCAATATCAGGTTCACATGAGAATGAATATTTTTTATATTCAGTATTACTTCCACGATATGCTTTATCATCTGGGTAGAAATAGTCGTCAAAATGAATACCATCGGCATCATAATTTTCAATGAACTCTCTAATTGTATTTTGTACATTTTCAATAGTAGATTCAGCAGCAGGATTTAAAACAAACTTCCCCTCAGTTCCATAAACTACACTATGATCAAGTTCTTCACCAGTATAGAAAATTGGATTATCTACTAATGTATTATTTGCTTCACAAATATCTTTTAAGCTACCAAAATATGATTGCTTATAGTTATAAATTGTTTCTTGATCATAATCATATACAAAATGAGCAGTTGTAGCTGGATCTTCTTGTGTAATAGAATATGTTAGAGCATGTGTAGAAGTACGATATGGATTAAACCACGCATGATATTCAAGTCCCGCAGCATGAGTAACTTCGATCATCCATTCAACAGGATCCCATCCAGCATCAACGCCAAATCCAGCTAAATATTCACTCCATGGACGATATTTAGAAGGATAGAAGGCATCATTACAAGGGCTTACTTGGAAAATAATTGCATTCATACCGCTTTCAATTGAGCGATTTAAAATAGCCATATATTTTTCTTTCCAAGAGTTTATAGCAGCTTCATCTGTTCCACCTTGTTTTGCAATATCCATATTAGATACAGTACAAACCCAAACAGATCTTAATTGTTCTTCTGGTTCTACGTATGGATTTTTAAGTTTTGGTGGTGTCCAAGCATTAACAACTAAACCAAAACTAAGTAGCATCATTAACGTTAAATTTAATGCAAACAATCTTTTAACTAATTTTTTCATTCTAGTCATCTCCTAATAACCTAATAATTCTTTGCGCATATTTAAATAATTTTGATATGCAATCTTTTCAATATCTTTATCACTCATTCCCCTGTTTTTAAGTTCGACAATAATATTTTGACAATCAGCATGCGTTGCAAGATCATCTAAATTATCATTTAACCCTGTTTCTTTATTCCCACCATAATCTCCTAAATAGTCCATCATATCAAGACCAAGCATAACATGATCGATATCTAACTTATCAATTAAGTAATAAATTTGATCAACAAGCCCTTTTACAGTTTGAAGATTTCTTTCTTTTGAAACAAAATTTCTTGCGCTATTAACACCAACATATCCTTTATTTTTCTTAAGTACTGCAAGTTGATCATCATTTAAATTTCTTCTATGATCACTTAAACTATAAGCACATGAATGACTTGCAATAACTGGTTTAGTAACAAATTCCATAACTTCATAGAAACTCTTTATATTTAAATGTGATACATCTACAATCATATTATTTTGTTCCATAAATGTAATAAACTCTTTACCAAGCTCTTTTAGGCCATGATCTTTATCTCCTGCTACACCAGTTGCAAGATGATTTTCTTCATTCCAAGTTAACATTGCATGTCTAATACCTCTATCATACATTCTTTTTAAACATGCAAGATCAGGTACATTGCGAAGTCCTTCTAATCCCAAAACAACATCATAGTTATTTTTATATGGTTCATATTCTTTTAACGCAATATCAAAAGCTTCTTCAACATTAAAATCATGCTCACTATAAACTACCCAAATTCCACCAACAACTTCACCTTTTTTTAAGTTTTCAATGTGGTAATTCTTAAAAATATCTTTTTCACCTTTTAACACTCTTTCATAAAGGTTAGAAAAAATATCCGAATGTGTATCATATATTTTCATAAAAAATGCCTCTTTTCTTTCATTCATTATAACACATCACTATAAAAAAAGCAAAAAAAGACTAAATAAAATTTAGTCTCAGACTGTTGACAAACTATGTTTGTGAAAAAAGAAAAATTGAAATATCTCAAAAGGTATTTCAATTTTTTGTTTAAGATATAAAAAAAAGAAATAACAAGCATATTAAGCTATACTTGTTAATTTATTTTTTAGTTTTCGTTCTCTCTTTACTAATAAGAGAGCTAATTTTTTAATATTTAGGCACGCCAAAAGCAGAGCCAGAAAATTATGATTTTTTTCAAGCCCGATAAATCTTGTAAATCTAAGACCATGTTGTTCTTTGCCTACTGCAAACAAACGTTCAATTGTCGTCTTACGCATAGGATAGATGGTTTTACCAATTTCCGATAATCTGAAATCGTTAGAAACAAGTCTGCAATCTTCATATATGTGACGTGTAACAGTCTTAAAAGCATAATTTTTTAAACATTCGTTTTTAAAAGAACAATTACCGCAATCTGTACTATGGATTTTATATTGAATATTACCATCTTTAGAAATATTCCAAGGAATTAACCATTTTTTATTAGGACATCTATATTGATCAATTTCAAAGTAATAATCAAATTCACGTTTTGAAAAAGTAGTAGTAGCACCTTTAGGTCTTGTATATGGAACTAATAAATGACAGTTATTAGTTTGTACATGATGAGCGATTAAATTATTAGCGTATCCAGCATCAGCACACCAGATACTAGCATTAAACTTTGGTTGTAATCTATCAAAGAAAGGAAGAAAAGCAGTAGAGTCGTGCATATTACCTGGATTTAAATCAAAACCTAAAGCCCAACCATTTTTATCGCAAGCAACTTGAGCAGTATATGCGAATTGTCTTTCGTGTTCACCTTTTATAAATAATCCAGCATCAGGATCCACAGTACTAACTGTAATTTCTTTAGTATTCTTATTTTTTACTTCTTTAACTTCCCCAGTTTTTTCATCAATCGTATAGTTTCCATCACCAAAATCATCATCATCAGATGGATACTTATCTCTTCCATTCATTTCTCTAAATTCATTAACTTCATTTTCTAATTCTTTATGGTATTTGTCAGTTATTATTTTAACCTGTTTTTTTATTCTTTTATTTTTATTAGCATTAGCTTTTATATGAGTACCGTCTACAAATATTACTTCTGGGTCAATTACATTATTAAATAATAATTCTTCTAAAACTCTAGAAAAAATCATATCAAATATATTAGTATTTGAAAATTTACGTATATAATTTTGAGATATTGTAGAGTGGTTTGGGATTTTATCAGATAGTCCTAAACCTAAAAACCATCTATAAGCTAAATTAACTTTAGTTTCTTCACATGTTTTACGTAAAGAATTAATGCCAAAAATATAATTTATAAATATTAATTTAAACAGAATAACAGGATCAACACAAGGTCTACCATTGTCTTGACAATATAGATCGCGTGTTAAATCATGAATAAAGGAAAAATCAATAGTTTTATCTATTTTACGTACTAAATGATCTTGTGGTACAAGTTCATCTAGGCAAGCTATTTCTGCTTTGTTTCTATCGTATTTAATAAAATTAGAATTCTTTTCGTTATACATAAATTAACCCTCTCTTTATATTATATATTATACCACTTTTTGTAATTATTTTCAAATATAAAAAAAGTTGACAAACACTTAAGTTTGTCAACAGTCTGAAAGGAAGCTTTCGCTTCCTTTTTTCTTTTTTTATAATAACTTATAAAGTTTTTCTTAAAGCATCATATGCTCTTTTTAGTTTTACTTGACTCTTTTTATATGCAATATTATTTTCTTTTATTATTTGAATGAACTCTAGCTTACCAGTATTACGATTAGCAACTTCGTATTCTAGTTCATAGTCTACAGTATTCACGTATTCACAGCGGTCTAATGAAAGTTTTCCTTTATTATAAGGAACTGAAATACGGTATGTAGCAAGGTTCATGAAATTAATAATTTTTTGACCTTTAATGATATCATTAACTTCTTGTGCAATCTTTTCACTGCAAATATTACCATTTTCGATTAAATCTTTAAATTGTTCTTCAGTAATATCTTCATCAATTCTAATGAAATTATAACCTTTTTTTCTTTCTAAAGTTAAAGTATATGACTCACGATGTTTTACTCTTAACACTGCATCAGTAGCTTTTAAAGTAAAACGCTTAGTATCAAAGTAATAATTTGTTTGTAAATTACCAGGATGATCTTTTACCTTTTCATAGATACGATCATACTCTTCTTTAGTTAATAAAGTTTTAAATTCTGCTGTGATTTCTTTTGCCATAATATAAAT
>JAZSIL010000005.1:0-4049 GCA_045533785.1 Bacilli bacterium | reverse complement strand
TTTGTGACTTTTATTTTCCAAATACTTTCTTTACTCCATGGCTACAATAATAAAAACGATAAGGTTTTTCTACACATATATCTAAAAATGCAAATAAACCAACTAAATGTGGTATTGATACTTTTTCATAAATACTAATAGAATTATCATTTAATTCAACATTGGATTTTTTTACTAATTTAAATTTTAATAAACCATCTAATATTTCCAATGCTTTTTCTTTAGATATATTAAACTTATTAACAAATAAATCTTCTGTAAACTTAGAATCACCTCTAGAATACACAAACACTAATGCATCATAAAAGACTGAATCAGATAGTAATTTGCATAATTCAATTTGTTTATCTCTAGATTTTAAAACACCAGTAAAATCACATGTATCATTTTTAGGGAAACATGCAAAAAATTGATTAGATTTTTGTAAAGATGTAACTGTAGTACCATAATCATTTTCAATTTCTGAATGATAGTTTTCTTCAACTATATTATCATAATCATAATCTGATAAATCAAATTTACCATTTATTGCAATACTCATTAAGTAACCTAATTTATTTATTCTTTCAAAACGTTCTTTAACTGGAAAACTTGCAATATAATCACATACTTTTTTCTCAATATTTAAGAAATCTTTACTCTCTACACCAAATAAATAATCAGTTGATACGTTAAAGTATGCTGCAATACCAGGTATTAATTCTAAATCAGGACATCCTCCATTTTCCCATTTTGATACTGCTTGAGTTGATACTTGTAATGCTTTCGCAAGTTCTTCTTGAGTTATTTTTTTACTTATTCTTAATTCTTTAATTTTAATTCCAATTTCCATAAGATACTCCTTCTTTTATATTTTTTTTGTAACTAGCTATTTACACTAACATTATATATCAACTAAAAGTATATGTCAATGGACGCAAAATTGAGAAAATCAACTACTAATTGATACATTTAACATTATATCAAATAGCAGTTGAATTATACAAATATATATTAATTATTTTATTTTTCCAGTAACCTGATTTATTTGATCCAACTCTTTCGATTAATTAATTTTTTACTAAGTATTTAATAGTTCTTCAAATAGTTTCTTAAAATTTCTCTAAAACCCAAAATATTCTTTTTTTATATGCAACACTTACATATAATATAAAAATGCTAATTATATAAACTACAATTAGCATATAATAATAATCTATATTGTAATATTATTTTAACCAAATAAATCAGAATGACTACCTATTCTTGATAATACTAATACCAACGCGTTTTTATCAATATAATAAATCAATAACCAATCAGATTCTAAATGACATTCTCTAAATCCCCTATACTCCCCTAGCAATGAATGATCTTTATACTTTTCATCCAATTTTTCTAAGTTAGCAAGCTTTTCTATCACACTAAATAATAAACTAAGATTTTTATTTTGCTTTTGAGCAAGTTTTAAATCTACTAGAAAATCTTACTTTCAATTTCATATTATACCTCTAATGCTTTTTTCAAATCATCAATATTGGTATAACCTTTTTCTTTTCCATTTGCTATTGTGATACTTTCTTCCATTGCTTCAATTGTTTCTTGTTTCGGAGTATTTCCTTTAATTTCAAAGGGTATACCATTTACTCTAATTACTTGTCTTAAAAAAATATTTATAGCTGTTGACATATTTAAACCTAACTCTTCAAATACTTTTTCAGAACTCTCTTTTACTGTTTTATCAATACGAATATTTAAATTTGTAGTATTATTCATATTACACCTCCAATAATATTATATCACTATATAATGACATTATCAACACATTGTACGTATTTTTATATTAAATATAAATATTTATAAATTCTTTTAAATTAACAAAAAATACGTTCTTTAATGTAAAACAAACATTGTCAAGTTAAATTATTACTTGACAATGTTTAATTATTATTTTACGATAATCGTAAACTCTTTGATTTCATAATACTGTAAATTTCCTCCAACTACAAAAATTATAGCAATCTTATATTCACTAGGTATTTGAATATTAAACATACTTTGGGTTTCAATAAAACCATTAAAAAACTCATTGTCGTCTTTTACAAACTCGTAATATTGATCAAAATCTTTTGTTTTAAGTTGAAGTTTTTCTTGCTCCTCTTCACTAATTACTCCATGCAAATTAATAACTTCTCCTCTTTCAATCTCTATTACATCCCCTGTAAATATTTCTTTTTTACCATTATTCCATCTTGTTAACTGAAAACTCTCAAATTTAAAATCTCCCTCGAATATTGGAAGTATATAATACTCATTTGGTCTATATAAATCTATTACCTTTTTTGTAATGTCTTTATAATATTTTTCAAATTTATCATTATATTGTTTAATTATATGGTCTTTTACCTCATCACTTAAATAATCGTTTATTTCTTCTAAATAAGGAAATGTTAATACACCAAGATATTTACAAGATACCTCACAATTCGATAATATTTCATTATCATAATTAAATGTTTTTTTATAATATCCTAGATCAACTTCTACTTCAATATTGGAAGTTCCAATATTTTGTGCAACAATCCCTTTTATATTGTAATTGTCTTTATAAGCTACATTATTATTAGAAATGCTTATATTAAAACTATTTGTCGCAATTTTAGACCCATTTAACTCTACCTCTTTAAAATTAATCCTTTCATTTAATGACATATTTACTTTTTTTTCTGTCATATTAGGAATAATTAAATCAATGTTTTCATTTAATAAAGTAGATTTTATAACTAAAGAAAAACTCTTGTTAATTGGAAAGCTTAAATCTTCACCAGTATCTGTCTCAAATATAAAATCATCAGAAAACTCTAAATAATAATTTTCTTTTAATAACGTTAAATGATCTTTTAATTTTTCATATAAATATTTATAATTTGTACTCTTTTTATCACTTATTATACCATCTACATAAATATAATCACCAAAAGATATAGTTGCAATATAATCATTATAAAAATATATTTTCATTTCTTTATCACTGTATTTGTACATAAAATAATTAATTCTATTGTTTTTTTCTTCTAAACTCACATAATTAATTTTTTCACATGTTTCATAGCGTACATTACTATTTTCATCTAAATAAGGTATGTCATAATTAAATTTAATATATTCTATTTGTAATAGTTCATTTGTAAGAGTTTGTTCTCTAACTAAATATGTTCTCAATGTAATATAGGCGTTATGCTCACTTGGATTAGAGGATGATGTATCATATAATTCTTCTTCTACATATGCTTTTTTTTCTTTGTCAACCCCTTTAAATTTAATGACAATTGAATGCCCATGTATTTTTTCAAATAAAGCTTGATTAATATATAAGCGTATAATTACTTTTGCTCCTTCTTCTACAACAAACAAATTATGATCATAATTATAATAAACTCTTGACTTAACGGTGTCTTCAAAATTCATCTCCATAAATTTAATATCATATGAAGAAATATTTTGATATTTTTCCACTTCGGATATATTTTTATCTAAATCCTGTTTATAAATGATAGCTTCATTCACAAAATAATATATTGTATAGCATAAAAATAAAGAAAACAAAATAGTCAAAACTATTAATAATATTTTAAATAATTTAATCTTTTTATTTTTTTCTACGATTAAATGTTCTACTTCTTCTTTGGGAAATAATTCCTCTTTTGTAACTTTAAAATATTTACATAATAATTCAATAACTTCACTACTCGGAACACCAAGACCATTTTCATATTTTGCAATAGCACTTCTTGATACATGCACTATTTCACCAAGCGCTTCTTGAGTTAAATTATTGTTAACTCTTAATTCTTTTAATATTTCACAAAATTCTTTCATAATCTGCCTCTCTTTCTTTGAAGTCATTTTATCATTTTAATATACAAAAGTAAATATTTTTCTTGTTACCTTTTGTTACTTTAAAGAAAAAATACTAATTATTTAAAATAATTAGTACTCTTTATTAACTCTATCAACACTACTTCTAATAATGTATGCAACATTATCTATATCATCAATTATACCAATTT
>JAZSIL010000252.1:0-4704 GCA_045533785.1 Bacilli bacterium | reverse complement strand
TTAAAGTTAATGATGAATTATTAGATGAAATAATAAAAAATTTAATATCAAAATGTAAAACAAGAAAAGTTAAAATTAATTCAATAAATAATGTAGAGATGGGAATGTTTCATAATATCTCAACAACACAAAAAGAAGGTGGAGCTTGTATTTTTGTTATTGATTTAGAACAATTTATTAAGGTGTAATAGATATTTTGTTTATTTAATATAATAACTAAAGAGGTGATCTTTTGTTTGATCCATATCAAGTTGCAAGCATTAATATCCAATGTGAAAAAAAGAAACAAAATAAAATTAAAAGAGCTTATTTATCAGCAATAGTAGGAATGATTGTTGCAGTAGCTGGTGTGTATATTGCAAATGTGTTATTTAATTTATTAGAAAGAAGAAAGTTTAGTGAAATTTTTAAAGTAACAAATTCATGGCAAGTTTATTATGCTTCAGTTATTGCTGGAGGAATAAATGGTATTTTAGTAGTTTTTTTACCTCCAAAATTATATCGTTTTGCTGCGGTTATTGTTATTACAGTATTGTATGAAGTAATTGCTGGACTTTCTAATCAATCAACACTTGATAATATTTCATTAGTAAGAGCAATCGTAAGAGATATTTTCTTAATATTTTTTATTGTTGATTTATATAAAAAACTGTTTAAGGATTATACAAAAAAAGAGAAGAATAATAATGATGATGATCCTAGATTTGATGAATTATTAAGTGTAACATTAATAAGTTCAATCGTTTTAAATATTGGTATAATAACTACCAAGACAGGAATAAATTCGATTCTTGGAATATAAAAAAACCAATCAAGTTAATTTGATTGGCTATTTTTAGTATTTAAATATATCATAAGAGCAAGAGCAGTTTTCATGTCACTAATTGTATTAGATGCAAGAAGGCGATTAATTTGTTTAACATTATATCTTGAAAGTTCAATAAATTCATCGCTATCTTCATTTAAAGGATCTTCAAATAATTCTTCAGCAAGGTATAAATGGACTTGTTCATTTGTAAATCCAGGTGATGAATAATACCCTCCTAAGTAGGTAATTTTCGATGAGGAATATTTGGTTTCTTCTCGTAATTCTCGCATCGCTGCATCAAGAGGAAGTTCATTTTCATCGACAATTCCAGCTGGAAGTTCTAATAAAATTTTTTCTACACCGCTGCGATATTGCGATACAAAAATTATTTCATCATCAATAACTGGAATAATGCAAACACCTTGTTTATGTTTAACAATTTCCCTAAAAGAAAGTTCATCGTTTGGCAGTACAACTAAATTTCGTTGTAAATCCAAGATTTTTCCATCATATAATGGGATTGTTTTAATTATTTTTTCTTTCATTTAATTAAACTAAAGAAGTAATTAAAAATAATTTCCGATTCTTTTGTATAAAATCTTTCGGGATGCCATTGAACACCTAAAATAGGTAATGTAGTATGTTCGATAGCTTCAATAGTTTCATCATTTTTAAAAATTACTTCAAATCCTTCAGGTGCAATTTTTACTGCTTGATGATGCCAAGAATTAATTAAAAAGTGATCAGGAAGAAGTTTTGCAACACCAATATTTGTTACTTTATCAATATAGTGTTTATGATCTTCAGTAAGTGGATGACTTATATTTTCATATTTTAAATCTTGAACTAATTTTCCTCCCATGAAAGCACAAATTGATTGAACACCACGACAAATACCAAGCACTGGTTTAACATGTTTAACTGCATGATCGATAATTGCTTTATCTACTTTATCTGCTACTGGATGAATATCTTTAGAAAGTCCAAGTTCATTTGTTTCTCCATAAGTTTCGGGATTTAAATCATCTCCTCCAATAATTAAAAAAGCATCACATAAATTTAGTGTATCTTCTAAATTAGGAGAATCAACAATAATAATTGGAATTATATCATTTCTTTGTAGTTGATTAGTGTATTGAACACCTACTCTTATATATTCTTGTGTTTCATTAGACCAAAATCTTGGACTAATTCCAATAATTTTTTTACTCATTTTACACCTCTTTCGTGGTTATTTTATCACATTTTTTTACTCATTTCAAGTTATACGAAAAAATGCTTATTTTACTTGATAAAATTGATGAAATGTGGTAAAATATATAATATAAATAAACAAAAAAAATTAATATCTGGAGGGCATATGGCGAAGCAAAAACAACATCCAAATTTCGAACCAGAACGCTTTAATCCTTCCTATTTAGAAGGGTTAAATGACGAACAAGTTGGCTTAAGAAAAGAACAAGGTCTATCTAATAAGATCATTAAAAAGACTGGTAAATCATATCTTTCGATTATTGTTTCCAATCTTTGTACATTATTTAACTTTATATATTTAGTAATCTTTTTATTATTATTCTTAACACAAAAATATTTTGATAGGGTTCAAATAACAAACTATACTTTTGTTATTATTGTTGTAATTAATATTTTAATTGGTACGGTGCAAGAAATAAAGTCAAAGATGACAATCAGTAAACTACAATTGATTTCTGCTCCAACTGTTACGGTTGTTAGAAATGGTGTAAAACAAGAAGTTGATTTAAGTGGTGTTGTTGTTGATGATATTGTAGTATTAACTCCAGGTAAAGAAATAACTACCGATAGTATTTTAGTAGAAGGAGAAGTTGAGGTAAACGAATCTCAATTAACTGGGGAATCAGTTCCAATTAGAAAACAAATTGGTGATATGCTTTATTCTGGTAGTTTTGTTGTATCAGGTAAATGTCATTGTAAAGTAGAATTTGTTGGAGAAGATAATGCGATAGAAAAGTTAGCATCGGAAGCTAAACAATATAAAAAACCTAATTCACAAATTTTAAATTCGGTAAAGGGCTTAATTAAAGTAATTACTGTATTTTTAATTATTAGTGGTGTTGTAATGATTTTACAAAACTATAATTTTGCAGAATATTCCGATTCAACAAAAGGAATTGGTAAGTTCTTATACGAAAAAGTTTATTTAGGTTTTACAAAAAAAGTATTCTCTAATCCAAACATTGGTTGGTATGATACTGTAAGCACTACTTGTACAGCTTTACTTGGTTTAATACCATCAGGACTAATCATGATGACTTCAGCTGCTTTAGTACTAGGTGTTATAAGACTTTCAAGACATCAAACATTAGTACAAGATATCTATTGTATTGAAATGTTAGCACGTGTTGATGTATTATGTCTTGATAAAACTGGTACTATCACTGATGGATCAATGACAGTTGTTAATTATTTAGATTTACAAAATGGTAAATATGATGTTAAAAAAATTATTGCAAATATTAATGCATCCCTTGGTGAAACAAATGCCACTGCAAAAGCATTAGAAAATTATTTTGGTACTGAAAAAACACTAAAAGCTTCTGCTGTAATTCCTTTTTCATCAGACCGTAAATTCAGTGGTACAGTATTAGATGGAGAAACTTACATTATTGGTGCTCCTGAATTTGTTTTAAAATCAGGCTTTGAAAAATATGCAGCTATGGTAAACGAAGAAGCTAATAAAGGTTATCGTGTCCTTTGTCTTGCTGTAACTAATCAAGACCTATCAGTAACTAAATTAACTAGAATTCCTAAAGTAATTGCCTTTATTTTAATTGAAGATCAAATTAGACCAGATGCAAGTGAAACAATTAAGTACTTTAGAGAAAGTGGTGTTGAAGTAAAAGTAATTTCTGGGGACAATCCAGTAACTGTATCTGAAGTTGCGAAAAGAGTTGGCATTGCAAGTGCAGAAAATTATATTAGCTTAGATGGATTAACTGATGATGAAGTATATGATGCAGCAATGAAATACACTGTTTTTGGTCGTGTTAAACCCAATCAAAAACAAATTATTGTAAGAGCATTAAAGAATCATCAAAAGACTGTTGCGATGACTGGTGATGGTGTTAATGATATTTTAGCATTAAAAGAAGCTGATTGTTCTATAGCAATGGCATCTGGTAGTGATGCTGTAAGAAGCGTAGCTCAACTAGTACTTCTTGATTCAAGTTTTTCTTCAATGCCTAAGGTTGTAAACGAAGGACGTCGAGCGATTAATAATGTTCAACAAATGGCTACATTATTCCTTGTTAAAACATTCTTTATATTAACACTTGTAATGTTAACAATTACTGGTTTCTTCAAACATTTCTCAGGCGATGGATCCTTTCCATTCCAAAATCCGACTCAATTATTAATGATTGAACTATTTGTAATAGGAATACCTTCAGTACTTCTTACTATTCAGCCGAATAAAAATCGTGTTTCAGGAAAGTTTTTATGGAATGTATTACAAAAATCACTTCCTGGAGTTGTTGCAATAATATTTGGTGTAATAGTTGCTTATTTACTTAACTTTAAATGTGGTTTTGGTGTTGAACTTACAAAAACAATTGTTGTAGTTACAGCTACATTTATAGGATTGATGATTTTATATTTGGCATGTAGACCATTTACTTGGCAAAAGATAACTTTATTCGTATGTATGGCATTTTGTTGTGTATTTTTAACAATGCAAGCGATATTCCAAAAACCATATATTGAATATTTAAACTTAACGGCAATATTAAGTGAACAATTTAATTTACAAAATCTAATAATAACATATACTAATGCAAATGGAGAAGAAGTAATAAATCTTACACCAATTCTATTAACATTATGTTTAGTTGCACTATCATATATAATTATGAGTATAT
>JAZSIL010000188.1:0-7786 GCA_045533785.1 Bacilli bacterium | reverse complement strand
TTTGGATTATTCTATTTTGATCAAAATCATTTAAAAAATAAAACTCATAAGTAGTAGGTAAACTTGTATCTTTATTAATTTCAACTATGTGATTCTCGATTGAAGAACTAGGTGTTAAATAATAATCAACCATCGGTCCTTCTTTAAACCCAATATCATATAACCTATATCCATAACTTAAATAAGTGAATTCAGGACCAAATAACAATTTATTATAAACATAATTTACATAATTATCAAATACATCATATGATGAAATCTGTGCAGTAAAAGTAGGAGAATTTCTTCCTATTAAGCCATATGATGAAGAATCTATTATCTCTAAGTCTCTTAAATCAAATTTCTTTAAGTAACTATTTTTATAAAAAACTCCTTCTTGCATCTCAAATTGTGCCCTATCAAGTTTTGTAAATGTATAAAGACTAATTGAAACTATAAAATAAAGGACTAAAGGTATTAAAATTGCAGAAACTAAAATTAATACTTTTCTTGAACGTTTATTGACATTTTCAATAATCTTTATAGGTTCATCTTCTTCTAATAAAAATTCTTTTGTTACACCAAAAAAATCACATAAAATCTCTAATGACTCTTTACCTGGCATACCAAAGCCATTTTCCCATTTGGCGATAGCACTACGAGATACATATATCTTATCAGCTAATTCATATTGTGATAATCCTTTTTCTTCTCTTAATTTTCTTAGTTTGTCTTTGAACATCATGTTACCTCCGTAAGTACTTAAATTATAACATAACATCGCAAAATGTGGTAGTTACTCATCATATTTTAGTAGTTACTTTTATTTATTTTAATAAATTTGTTGATTTTCATTTAATGAAATCTTATTTTTTAATTGTTTTACAATTGTTTTAATTGAATTTGGTGTGTATTCATACAGACATGCATAGTTCTTTAAATTTTTAAAATACTGCATATCAATAGGACCTTTAATTGAAACAACAAAGATTTCTTTATTAGATTCTAATAGCGTATTAATTAATTCTTTTTGAACTTCATCATTATATGCATCGTATGAATAAATAATAATATTTTCATATGAACTAAATGTACTTAATACTTCATTTTTAAAGGTAACTGTTGGAGTATATTTTAAAACCATATTATTAGGAAAATTATGTTTAAGAGCATTTGTTAAGTTTCGATCATCAAATTCATCTTCTACAATACTACCTACTTTTGCGTTACATGAAATAATCAAAGTATTAGGTGTAATATATGGTGCTTTTCCTTTAATTAATGTATAAGATTTGTCAACTATCTCTTCCATTATTTGATGTTCTTCTAATACTTGTTCATATGGTAAATCATTAAAATACTCTAATAATTTTGTTTTTACTTTTTCTTTAGCTTTATTAATTCTTTCTACTTTCTCAATTAATGTTTCCTTTTTAAGTCTTCCACTAATTACAGCTTGTTTTACTTTATCAAAAGCTTCTTTTTGAAGATCAAATTCATGACATAAAAGAAGGATATCACATCCCGCATTTAAAGCCATTACACATCCATCACCTATTCCATAATAATCTTTTATGGCATTCATTTCCATTCCATCAGAAATAATTAAACCATTAAAATTCATCTTTTCTCTTAAAACATCAGTTAATAATACTTTTGAAAGAGTTGAAGGAATATGATCAAATGACTTATAAATGCAGTGACTTGTCATTAAACAATCACTATTAATTAACTTACCAAATGGATACATATTATAGTTTAGTAATTGCTCCATAGAATCATCAATAATTGGGAGTTCTAAATGGGAATCTTTTGTACTAGAACCAGCCCCTGGAAAATGTTTAATACAAGACAGTGCTCCTGATTCTTTTATTCCTTGGACAAATAATCCAGCATTTTTTACTACGATTTCTTTAGAAGCTCCGTATCCTCTTACATTAACAAGTGGATTTGATAGATTTTCATTAATTTCAAGACATGGTGCTAAGTTTATACTAATTCCATGTTTTAACATATCTTTACCAATTATATTACCTGTAATATATGGTGCATTTAATACACTAGTAAAAGTTGTTGTAAGGGGGCTTGCAGGAAAAGTTACATCTTTAAATAATCTTACAACCATTCCACCTTCTTGATCAATCGAAACAAGAGGAAATGAACCGGTAACACTTTCTGTATAGTTATATAAATCTTTCATGAAACTCTTCATTTGTTTAGAATCAGTATAATTTCTTGCGAAAAGAATATAGTTGCCAATTTTATATTCTTCAATAAATTTTTTATACTCATTATCTAAATAATCATATGGAAGACCTACCATAATCACTTGACCGATAAGTTCATCAATACTCATATCTTTTGCGGATTTAACTCTATAATTTATCATACATTCACCTATTTATTTTCATATAATATAAAACCATTCCTAATCGTTTTATATATATTAATATCTTTATCAATAACTAACAAATTAGCTAGTTTTCCTTCTTTTATGCTCCCCAATTTGTCAAATACCCCTAAATTTCTTGCAGGGTTTTCTGTAGCAAACCTAACAGCATCAACTAGATTTATCCCAGCATAATCCATAATATTTTTTACTGCTTGATTCATTTTAAGAATACTTCCAGCGATGGTTCCGTTTTCTAGTTTTGCAATATTATCTTTAACAATTACTTTTTGCCCATCAAGTTCTAAATACACACCATCTTCTAAATATTTACCTCTAAGTGAATCGGTAATTAAAATAACTTTATCTAATGGTTTATTCTTACATAAAAGTTTTACAGCAGGAATAGATACATGAATACCATCGCATATTAGTTCAGAGTATAAACAGTCACATAGCATCGCAGCACCTACAGTACCAATTTCTCGGTGATGAATAGGCTTTTGAGCATTATATGTATGTGTAACACAAGATAATCCTTTTTTTATAGCACATAAAATATCATCGTAAGTAGCAGCTGAATGACCAACTGAAGCAACAATATTATGTTTTGATAAATATTCAATTAACTCTACCCCACCATTTACCTCTGCAGCAAGAGTTACTAGTAAAATATTATTTCCACTTACTTTATTATAATGTTCAAAAGTATCAATTAAAGGAACATCTACATAATCAGGATGTTGTGCCCCTAAATAGTCATGTGAAATAAAAGGACCTTCTAAATGTATTCCAAGTAGTAATGCCCCAGTATTATTATTTTCATCTATATATTCTTTAACATTGTTTAATAACTTTTCTAATACCTCTTTACTACTTGTTGTTGTCGTAGCCAAAAAAGCAGTAGTGCCTTCTTCAAGTAAAGATTCTGCAATATTTGTTAAACTAGCAATTGTTCCATCAATTACATCACTTCCAGCTGAACCGTGAATATGTTCATCAATAAAACCAGGAACTACTATTTTATCTTCATCAAGTAAAGTTAAACCATCAACTTCAAAATCACCTATTTTTGTGATAATACCATTTTCGATAAGGAGGTTAGTTTTAATAATACCTTGTTCAGTTAGTATATAACTGTTTTTAAAACCTTTAACTTCTTTCATATAACATGCGCCTATTAAAGTTTATATATAGTTTTATTTTAACTTATTTCCATCCAAAAAGGCATTGCCAACTCGACCTTCTACTTTATAATATCCATGAGTAGACGGATCATAACTAATTGGAATAAACTTCTCAAGCGATACATTACCTTTTTCATCTAGGATACTTTCATCAGCATTAACATTGACAATTTCTGCTAGATATAATTCTTCATCAATAATCTTTATTAATCTACACTCTAAACAAAGAGGAAGTTCATTGATAATTGGAGCATTAACAAAACTTGCTTTAGAAGTAGTGAAACCTGATTTTTCCATCTTATCTAAAACTTTATTTTGTGAAACAATTCCTACGTAATCACATTCTACAACGTGGGTTGCATCACCAATTGAAATAGTAAATTCATTAGTTACAGAAATATTTTCCGTTGTTTTATGATGTGACATGCAAACCATAACTTTTTTATAATCTGCCATTCCACCCCATGCAGCATTCATTGCATTAGGATTGCCATCTTTATCATAAGTACCAATAATCATCACTAGTTGTGGATATAAATAAGGTTTTGCACCTAAATCTTTTCTCATATTCTTAATTCTCCTTTTTTATATAGTTTTATATCTATTATGGGCAAATAATATTTTCCTCTTTACCAATTTGTACATAATATATATTGATAAAAGGGGAGGAAATAAATGAAAACAAATCAAAATTTTTACAATCAGTGTCCAAATTTAAACAATCAAAATTATTCATGTAGACAACTATTCTCCACAAATAATGCATACCAAACAAATTCATCTAATAACAATAATAATAATTTTTGGAATAGAAACTTTTATTTAGACACTAAATACTTTAATGGAATTCAAAACTTACCTGGGCCCCAAGGACCACAAGGGGTACAAGGACCAAGAGGTTTCCCAGGTTTACCTGGTATTCAAGGTCCACAAGGGCCTCAGGGAGAACAATGACCAGCAGGAGTAATAGCTAACTTTGCTGATTTCTACGCAATCATGCCACCAGATAATTCAGCAACTATTGCAGCTGGAACAGATGTTGCTTTTCCTCAAGATGGTCCAAATAGTTCAGGTAGTATTATTAGAACAGGACCTGACACTTTCTCATTAATTGATGTAGGAACCTATCTAGTTATGTTCCAAGTGAGTGTTACAGAAGCAGGTCAACTTGTTCTTTCACTTAATGGTCAGGAATTACCTTACACTGTTGTCGGTCGTGCGACAGGAACAGATCAAATTGTCGGAACGGCGATTATTACAACTACTGTAGCAACATCAATTCTAACAGTTAGAAACCCTGCGAGTGAAGCTGCAGCTCTTACTATAACATCAAATGCCGGAGGAACAGAAGCAGTCACAGCACACCTTACAATAATACAACTTCAATAATTTTTTAAAAAAACTGTATTTATTATAATACAGTTTTTGTCATTTTATTACCATATTATTTCTTACTATTTAATACAACGTTGTCTTCTAAACATTGTGCAACAAAACTTACGTTATCTGCAATAATCTTTGATTTTTTCCACACATCAGGTACATATTTATCTACATCATCACCATAATAATGAAAATCATTTTGTGTTTGATGAGACACGCATACATCTCTATCTTTGATTAATTCAAATAACTCCTTGCTACTACCTTCATAAATGATCTCTACTTTACTATCTATATTATTTAAAAATAACTCACCTAATTTTTTTATTGTTTTTGGTAAATATAATCTCTTTAAGTTTTTACATCCATCAAATACATGTTTACCAATAATAGTTGTACCTTTATAAATCATCACTTCTTCTAAATTGATACAATTATAAAATGCTTCATTATCAATTATATTAACACTCTTTGAGCAAATTACTTTTTTAATAAATGAATTATCTTTAAATGAATAAACTTTTAATACTGTAATATTATCAGGAATAATGACTTCAGATTCATCAGTTATGCATTTAGAAATTTTATTGTCTTCAATCATAAATTTTAACATTAAAAAGCCCTCCATATGAAAATATTATATCACATTTAATTTATATTGCAATTAATCATGCAAAAATTTAAAATAAAAACTAGGGAGTATTAATCCCTAGCATGATTGATTTTCAATATTCCTAAATAATCGCCAAAAAGTAATTATACACTATCAGTGAATAACCGATTAGATCTCTTTTCATCATTGACATTATATCGAACTCCGACCTATTGTCAAATATTATATATATTATTTATTTTGCTAACATTTCACAATTATCGTATTATATACAAAGAAATCATGTTCTTCATCAAGTCCTAAAAGATTTCTTTCATAAGCTTCTTTTAATAAGTGACTTCGTAGTGGATTAATCAAAGAATTTACAACAAATCCAGCATCAGCTTTTAAATATTGAGGAATATTATTTTCAACTACTTTTAATACTTTATTAAATAATTCATAATAACTATTTTTTAACCCCTCATTATTTAAACACATCTTTTTTAGTTCTGCAAAATCTTTACTTTTAATAACTGGAATTACAAGTTTTACAATACCATCTTCTATTCTGCAAATATTTAACGCTATTCCCTTATCAATTTCTTCTTTCCAAACACTAGTTAAATTATCATACTCTAAATTATCAAATAAAATTTTAGAAACAACAGTTGCATCTAAATTAGAACCATTAGTTGCTTTATTATATGAAATAGATTTATGAACATCGTGTAAATATCTATTACTATTTGGTGCTGCAGGATATGAATTACCCCAGAAATTATATTTTTCTTTATCACCAAAACCATTCCAAGAAATATAAAAATCATTATGATCATAATCATCGCCCATTTCTAATAAACAAAATGACCAGTTACAATCACCAAACTTTTTTGTATGTATATCTTTTGGTGTATTAGTATATGATAATATGTTCATTAATAATGACCACATTAACAAATTATCAGGAATATCTTTGTTCTCTACAATACTTTTATAATATTCTAAATTTTCACTTGCAAAACTAATCGCTTTATCAATAAATGTCCCTTCAAAATTTTGAAGACAGTTTCTAACCTTTTCAACGATATCTTTAGTTACAAATACTACATTTGATTTATATTTGTTATCTTCTTCTAAAAGAAATCCTCTTACTATTAATGTATTAACAATATCTTCAACATATGGTCTTGCCATCCCCATTTCGATTGATAAGTCCTCAATTGTACAAGGATTATCATATGTATGCCATAATAAATTCTTTACATATAAATGCATTACTGTTTCATGTAAATCAAAAGGTAATTTTTTATCATAACCTGCTATAGTTGAAAAATTTGTTGGTATATATGCTTTTTTTCCATTTAATTGTTCCATTTTTAAATACTCCTTAAGCTTTTCTCTTATTTTGGATAATTTCCAAGTTACTGTTCCAAGAGGTATATTTAATTCTTGTGAAATGAATTTTAGAGTTTTATCTTCTACATAATATGCATATAAGATTTCCGCATAATCTTTACTAAGCAGTTTAATTGCAGTGTTAATACTTCTTAGTTTTTCATCTTCAATTAATTCATCTAGAACAGAGTTTCCATCATCTTTAGTAGTTATTTCTTCAAAATACTCTATATTTTCACGTTCTTTGATTATTCTTCTTAAATACATATTGTATTGATTTCTACAAACTCCCCAAATGTAAAAATCAAAATCAGCTGGTACCAAGCCTTTTTCAATACTTTTTAAGACTTCAAGAATAATTGTTTGTGATAAATCTTCTGCATCCATTCTATTTTTAACGCGTTTAATACAAAAGAAGAAAACTCTATCTACATATTCTATTACTTTTTCTTTAAGTTCATTTTTATTCATCATTTATACCTCCTCACTTATATAGTTGCAAAAGTATTTTTTTTATTGGTAAATTTTATAAAAATATTATACTATTTTTAAACTTTAAATACACTTAATTTAAAAAGAAAAAATCAGTTGTTACAACTGACTTTTTAATCAATACTACGGTGGTATTCTTTCTTGCCACAATGAGGACATCTAATTCTAAAATATTCAAAATAATGCGTTTCAAACATTACTTGATACCATTTTGGATAAAACTCTTTATTACACATACAACATCTAAATTTATGTTTTGAAAGAATTAATCCTTTTATAAGTGCAAAAACTACAATAAATAATGCGACAACTATTATAACCAAAAAAGTCTTATCTAGCATAATCTAATCTCCAAAAATATTTTAT
>JAZSIL010000126.1:0-2255 GCA_045533785.1 Bacilli bacterium | reverse complement strand
CCAAAACTCCAATATTATAAGATTGAATTATAGTTTTATCTCTATAATTAGATTGTGCATAAATATTTAAATTATTCATACAAATAATTATAAGGGTTATTAAAAAACTTTGTATTTTAGTACGGTACATAATAATTATATTTTCCATTTTTATCATTTTTATTTACATAATAAATACTGAATGAAGGCTTAAACATTCCTTTCCCAATCTGTGTTTTAGAAATAACGCTATTAATACGTTTGTCTTCTGAACTAGGTTCTGGGCTTGCAGGGTGTGAATGTGTATGACTCCTATATGTATAACCAAATTGTAATTTATCCATATAAAGTTGAAAGAAACTTCGTTCTGCCCCCGTTCATGGCTGGTTGAAACGAAATTCAAACCATTTTCCCCTGCCATTCCCGTTTGAGTAAGACTAAACTCTATCGCATTATTCGCAGATATATTCTCACTAAAAAACTCAAACAAAGCCTGTGCATTGTCATCTCCACGAACTCGCCAAAAATCATTTTGTCCTCCATTTAGCCCATCCCAACTATACTGTGATTCGATTGTGCCATAATCAAATGTGATATTCTTGTTATTTTTTAATTTTAATAAAAATCACTTTTTCGAGAGTCACCCAATACATTCAAAGAACCATTTTGATATATCAACTGAAGCATCGGAGGCTGTAGATTGCCTAATGCAGTATAACTTTGTGTACACTTAGACTTTTTACTGATTAAAATACCTTCAGCTCCTTTTCCTACTATATAACTACGTTTTTTATATTTAACTTCATAAAAATCCTGATAATTTGATTTAAATATGACTGAAAAATTGTAACCAGCTAATAATAGGTATAATTTTAAATCGTCTTTTTGAGGGATATAATTAATATTAGGCACGAAATCCTTTCCTGAACCAAATTTAGAACATATATATATAGTATAATACTTATATTTTAATTTATATACATTTGTTATAATTGAATCTAATTGATGAAAGAATTTTTTATCTTTAACAACAGCTGTATTAATTTCATATTGCTTGGCTTTATTTTCTTGCCCATAAATATTTTGAGCAAATAACAATAGTAATAGGTAAATAAGATTTCTCATAAATTAATGTTTTTATTTAACGTTAGTTCGATATTCTTTTATTATCTCCAATTGTTTATTGCAATATTTTAAAATCATTATTGGAGCGTTTAAATCTACAAACGATAAACCTTGAGAATTGTGTATTTGAATAGAATGTTTCTTTTCAACAATGATATTTTGAGCTGTTTTACGTAAGTTATATCTTTTGCCTTTAAACTCAACTAAGAAATCTCTTCCGATTACACTCGTTCCTTGTAACATGAAATAATATATTGAATCATGCGGTGTAGGAATAAAATTTGTTTCTATATCCAATTTTTCATTTTCATCACAAAACATTAAATTATAATATTTAAATTTATTTTTGTATCTTTTTTGAACAATTGAATCCAGTTGTTCAAAAAAAAATGTATCAATAGGCTTTGCTAAATATACACTTCTTATTCTTGCTTTATAATTCTGTGCAACAATAACGCTACAAAAGAATAAAAATCCAATTAAAACACGGTATTTCATAAAATTAATAATTAAGTTTCAATTTATTTTTTACATTATAAATATAAAATTTTGGTATAGGTTTATTGTTGATATATTGATTTAACATTATCTGAGTCTTTAGAATTCTATCGGATTCTCCTGCTTCATTTCCAACTGGGTGAGAGTGAGTTATTTCTCTTATCGTATAACCATATTGTAATTGGTCTCCATAAAGATGACTTAATCCAGGTTCTGCCCTCTTTTGATGTCCTGTTGAAATGAAATTCAAACCTTTTGCTCCTTCAATGCCGGTACGTGTTAATCCTATTTCAACCATAGTTTCACTACCTGTTATATTATCGCTTAAAAATTCAAATAAAGCGGTTGCATTGTCATCTCTACGAACTCGCCAAAAATCATTTTGTCCTCCATTTAGCCCATCCCAACTATACTGTGATTCGATTGTGCCATATTCGAACGTGATTGCTAAAGGCGTTCCATTTGCATCAAGCATCTTTTCTCCGTTGCTATCAACCATTTGTATTTCATCGATTTCTTTGTCGTCAAGAATTTTGCGAGCGTAACCATTCGTATCTACATTCCATATATCCATTCTGTTTATATCGAAATAACGATTAGGATTTCCGGCTTCGTAGTGGTAGGGGGAGAAGGGGTTGTATTTTTCAGCGAGG
>JAZSIL010000212.1:0-4047 GCA_045533785.1 Bacilli bacterium | reverse complement strand
AATTTGATATTCAAATAAATTATATAAGATGATAATTAATTAAATATTAACTTTTCTTCAATATTATTGTATTTTATGATAATTTCATATGAAATTTTGCTATTTACCTCTTCTAATAAAACACCACCATTATTTAATTTATTAACATTTAAAATAATTTCTATATCATCTGTTAAATAATTTAACATTTCAAATTCAATTTCAACCATTTGTAGAAAATAATTCCACATATGATTATATCTTAGTGTCATTGGACAAGGTTTACCACTAAAGAAATGATGTGGCTTAACAGCATCTAAATGAAGATTATTATCTTTTAACAAATGTGCAACAAGTTTTGCACATTTATGCCATGTAACAAGTAAATTAGACCCCTTATTAACCATTGTTTCAATACCAATACTATATAAATTACCAAGTCTATTTGCAACATATCCATAAGATTTATTATAATAAATTGGTGTAAAATGGTAGTTACCATTAATAATCAAAGTATTAATTCCTGCATCATTAATATCTTTAGTAGTCAAATTTAAATCTATTTTACCTGTTTTTAATGATTGATCTTTAACTTTAGTTTGAATTACGCCACATGAAGAATAATAAAGCACTCCATCAACATCAACAATTGTTAAATCTGGAATTTCAACAAGTGATTTAACACCATTCAAATAAAAATATCCATCAATAATTTCAATACATGGAATTTTAGTTGTTGCAGTAACACCTGTATCTATTGTATGATAACTTACTTTAGTTCCATCTCCTGCGTGGTATGCAACTTCATTATCAGGAATATGATGATAAATAGCATCATCACCACAACTATAATGCCAACTAGTTCCCCCTCCGCCATTACATACATAATTAGCATGGGCTAAAGCACCAGCTGTTTCTGCTGCACTTGCAGTATCATGAACACAAACATATAATGTTTTATCTTTAATTGTCCCTGGTCGATTATCAAATTCTAATGGTACAATTTTTTCAACTACTTCATGTTTATTGAAATAGTATGCATTTAAATCACCATAACTTTCAGTGTAATAATTAAATTGATATCCAAATGCTTTAAATGTTCTTGAAGTGCATTTTAAGTTGTTACCTTTTATTAAAAGTTCTTTAATTTTATTTACTCTTTGTTCTAATGTCATATGCTTCTCCTCTTATTAAAAATAGTTATTAAATTATAAACTTAATAACTATTTTTTTTATTTAATTTTAATATGTAGTCCTGATAAAACATCAAATGCTTTACTTTCTAATTCTTCATCAAATGAAGCAGTAGCACTCTTATCAATAACAATTTCAGCATTAGGTAAAGCTGCTTTTACCATAATTGCATTTGATAAAACACAAATATTAGATACTAACCCACATAATTCAATATACTCATAATTTTTATTTTCTAAATATTTAGCAAGTTCTAATGAAGGAAAAGTATTTTTTTTAAACACTTTAACAGCTTTATCTAAATAATTACATTTATCATTTACTTGATGACCTAATGTATTATCAATACAATGCATAACTGGTAAATTTATACCTTCATGCGTATTTAAATAATCTTCCTCATGTGTATCAAGGGTATAAATAATATCATCTCCATTTAATAAATAAGCATTAATTTTATTATAAATGACATCAACTAATGTTTCTGCTTTTTTAAAACCAAGTGTGCCATCAATAAAATCATTTTGAAAATCAACTACAATTAATAATCTTTTCATAACTGCTCCTATAATAAATGAATATTATGTCTTTTTAATATTTTAATATCATCTTCACTCCAAATTGAAGCTTGAACTTCGCCAATATGAGCTTTTTCTAAAAAATACATGCAAAGACGTGATTGTCCAATCCCACCACCAATTGTAAATGGCAGTTCACCATTTAATAGAGCCTTACAATAAGGAGTTTCAAGTTTAGATGTTTCTTTTTTATGATTTACTTGTTTAACTAAAGAATCACTATCTACTCTTATTCCCATACTTGATAATTCAAGTGCAATATCAAGTGTATCAAACCAAACTAAAATATCACCATTAAGTTTCCAATCATCATAGTCACTTGCTCTACCATCGTGAGGCATATTGTTATCTAAAGGCCACCCTATTTGATAGATGAAAACAGCTTTATGTAGTTTTGTAATTTCATTTTCGCGTTCTTTGCTTGTTAAATTAGGATACATATTAAGAAGCTCGTTTGATGAAATAAAGAAAATATCTTCTGGTAATTTTTTAGAAAAAACGGGATATTTCGCACAAACTTTTTCTTCAACAGTTTTTAAAACATTAAAAATTTTTCTAACAATATATTTTAAATAATCTACTGTTCTTTCTTCTTTATTAATAATTCTTTCCCAGTCCCATTGGTCTACATAGACAGAATGAATATTGTCTAAATCTTCATCACGACGTATTGCATTCATATCTGTATATAATCCCGTTTCAAAATCAAATTCATATTTAGATAATGCATAACGTTTCCACTTAGCAAGTGATTGGACAATTTCTACATCTTTTTGAACATCTAAAACATCAAATCTAACTGGTCGTTCATAACCATTTAAATGGTCATTTAGACCTGTTTCGCATTCAACAAAAAGAGGTGCAGATACACGTGTTAAATCTAGCGCAATAGCAAGTTCTTTTTCAAATATATCTTTTACATATTTTATAGCAATTTCTGTTTCTAATAAATTTAGTTTAGATTTATAATTATCTAACAATATTAAATTTTTCATATTATCTGTCCTTTAAATAATCTTTAATTTTATATGCAGCAACACAACCATCACTTGCAGCTTTAACAATTTGCTTTACACCACCGATAACATCACCACCAGCAAAAATACCAGGAATATTAGTCATGTAATTATCTACAATTAAGTGATCTTTTTCATCCATAAGAAGTCCTAAATGACGAGCAAAAGATGATCCACTTGCCATTCCAACCGCAACAAACACCGCATCAATATCATATGTATTATTTATGGTTGTAATACTTTTCACTATGCTATCACCATTAATACTCATAATTTTATCAGTAACAATGTTTTCATCCAAATTAACTTCTTCACCATTTGTAAAAACAATTATATCTTTACTGAAACGTTTTAGCACTTCAAGTTCAGATTTCATAAAATCACCACTACCTATAATAGCTAAACGTTTTTTACGATATAAAAAACCATCACAAACTGCACAATATGAAACACCTTTTCCTTCAAATTCTTTTATACCAGGAAAATTTAGTGTAGTTCTTTTCATACCAGTTGCTATAAATACTGTTTTAGTAGTATATTTTGATTTATTTGTACCAACAATAAAACCATCAGTTATTTCGATATTTACAACTTCTTCTTTTAAAATATTGATTCCTAAATGTTTAGCTTGGTTAAGGCCTTTTTCAATTAAATCAATGCCATTAATAGATTCAATGCCATAATAGTTTTCAATTGGTGTATTTATGCTAAGAGTGCCATAATCTTTACCTATTACAATAACGTTTAATCCAAAACGTTTAAGATAAATAGCTGCACTAATTCCACTAGGTCCACTACCAATAATTACACAATCGTACATTATTTTGCGAAAAACTCCTCAACAAAAGATTCAGGATGAAGACCTAAAAATGAATCTACGATTTTACCATTTTTAATTTTTACTACATATGGAATACTTCTTACTTCAAATCCCATTGCTAGTTCTTCTTCTTCGTCAATATTTACCTTTCCAAAAGTAACATTTGGATAATTTTTAGCAACACGTTCAATAATTACACTAAGTGCTGTACATGGATTACACCAATCAGCATAAAAGTCAATGATTAATGTATCGTATTTTTCAATACATTCTTTAAAATTATCTTTCGTAATATATAACATAAAATATCCTCCAAAGTTTATACTATTATTATTTATCAGTATTTTTTAATAAAATACCATAAAAAATGTGTTTTTTCAAAAAAATTACATTTTAATATTATAAAAATAAAAATTATGTTAAAATAAATGATAAAATATTTTAAAAAAACACTATTTTT
>JAZSIL010000182.1:0-3021 GCA_045533785.1 Bacilli bacterium | reverse complement strand
TATGATTATTACTTCTTTAGAGTAAATAATAACCTTTAAACTCAAATTTCTTACAATATAATTATACCATTTTAAGTTTAAAAAATCAATAGTTTTTTAAATATTTATTAAAAATATGAACTTTCCTTATAAATAAAAAATAGCTTATTTTTAAATAAGCTATTTTTACTAATTATAATATGAATTTTAAGGCTCTAACAACCTCATAATAATCATCAGTTTCAAATACTACTTTATTAGTACCTACTAATTTACATCCAGGATAGAAAGATGCATTATATGCGTCATTAAATTTCTTATACTCAATTTCTACTTCAAAGTGCTCTGGAAGTTCAACAATATTATCTTTTAAATTTTTTGATAATGCTAGTTTTACAGTTTCATAAATCTCATTGTTAGTAACAGTTGGATGAAGACTAATAACAGCACCATGCGATCCTTCTTTAGTTGCAACACTTTCAATATTATTGTTAGCTTCTTTTACAATTTTAGTAAGTTCTTTATCACCACTTAAAAATGCAACAGGTACTCCTAAATAACTTGCATAAAGAGCATTAATATAAAATTCACTAGTAAGAATTCCATTAATTTTCACATATTGATTTCGACCATTCATTGTATGTGAAAGTGGATTACCATCACTGCTTGCTGGACTATGATAACCTATAAACATTACTGCATCAAAGCTATCATCAAGACCTGCCATCATACTACAAGGGCAACCTTCCCAACCACGATGAAGTTTTACATATTCTGGTAAATCTTTTAAAATCAAGTTACGAGCAGAATCATGTGCATCTTTTACAAAAATTTCTGTTGCCCCAGCTTCTTTTGCAGCACGACAAGCAGCAGCAACTTCTTCTGTCATTTGTTTTCTAAAATATTGGTATTCAGAATTTCTTAATTCTGTCTCATCCCAATTAACAATATTATTTATGCCTTCAATATCAGCACTAATAAAAACTTTCATAAGTTCCTCCTAATTTTAGTATTCATATTAATAGTATACCATAAATATTCTAAAAAAGCATTTAAGTTATTTATTTAATTTATTTAGTTAATTAACATTTTATAAAATCATAATTATTTCCACAACTAATGCACCAAGAACTGCAGCTACTGCAACAAGTGTTAAATTACTCTTTTTAACAGCAACACCAAGTGCAACAACAAGTCCAACAATCGCAGAATAAATAGAACTAGTTACATAAAAAGCAGCCGGTAGAGTCATTGCAGCTAAAACAGTATATGGAATATAATATAAAAAAGATTTTATATATTTGTTTGTAACTTTTTTTGTAACTAAAGAAAAGGGAATTGATCTTATTAAATAAGTAGTTAGTACAACAATTAATAGATATATAAAAAAGCTATTATTATTCATTTGTTACATCCTCCTTTATTGGAAATAAGAATGCACAAATAAGGGCTGCTAGGATTGCGCTAACACTTATCGCAATACCTGATGGAACTTCACACATAATTGGAACATAAAAGAATAAAATACTAAATATGCTTGAAATTATAATTGCTATTAAAACTTTAAAATTTGATTTTGCAGCAGGAGTTATTATTGCAATAAACATTCCGTATATCGCAAGACATAAAGCTTTCATAATAAACTCTGGGACGATTGAACCAATTAAAGTACCAAGTAGTGTTCCAAGTGCCCAACCAAAATATGGAAGTGTACTAAGTCCTAATAAATAAATTCTTGATACATTTTCTTTTGTAGACGCAACACCAAATATTTCATCAGTAATAAAAAATGCTAAAAACCATTTCCAAAATCTTGTAAATTTAGAATCTGTTTTTTGTGATAATACAATTCCCATAAAAGCATATCTAATATTAATCGTAAATTGTGAAACAAACATTTCAAAATATCTTCCTGGATTTACCATAATTGTTATTGCTGATAGTTGTCCTGCGGATGTAAGTGTCAGCATTGATATTAGTAATGCCTGCCAAGATGATAGTCCAAGTGATATGGCCATTATTCCAAATGTAAACGAAACCGATAAATAACCAAGTCCAATCGGAAATCCATCTTTTAGTCCTGTCTTATAATTCATGATGTCATGTCCTCCAAATATATATTATTATATCATATCTTTGTTTTTTTGACATATAAATTAACATTTTTGTATTTTTTAATTATTTTATTTCACAATTATTTCCTATTATCATTCTGATTTGTTTACAAATTCGATAGGATTTAAATCCAAATAAGTAGCTGTTCTACTTGCTAACATATATGGTGTTAACCAAATTGATAAAATTCCTAATGTTAACAAACTAAGTACCAACCATCCTATAAATGATAGATCCATCAAAAACAAATCCATCTTATATCCACTCGTAATTTCTTTAGATTTTTTTAAACATTCTCTCACAGAAATATCTTTTTCATCTGCTAAAATATAGAAACACATTGAATATCTATATGCCAATATAATACCAGGAATAATAAAAAGAATTAGTCCCCCCACTATATACAACATCATTATTAAATACAATTTTATAGCTTTTTTATAGTTATTAAATCCATAAAATGCATCTTTAATACTAAACTTTTCTTCTCTTACAACTTTTAAATATACATATTGTTGTCCTAAATAAAATGCTGGTTGAAGCAAAATATTTACTAAAGTAGATAGTATTCCTGATATTATACCCAATACTAAAAATAATATTTTAATTTCTTCACTATAATTATTACTCATAATATCTAACAAATTAAAATTAGTACTAAAAAGTTGTGGAATTGAAACGATTAGTCCTATGACAAATAGTACCCAAATCTTACCTACAATACTTAACTTACCTGTTTTTTTCCATTTTGAAATCATTTTATAACCTCCAATTATTATTATATATTTTTCAATAATCCTCTATACTTCTAATAAAAATAGTTAGTTTAACTACACTTACATTATATAATAAAAAAACAACTACTGTTAGTTACTTAACTAAATCAGTAGTTACTTTTTCGTTTTTTTATTATTTTAAAGAAAGTTC
>JAZSIL010000011.1:0-3324 GCA_045533785.1 Bacilli bacterium | reverse complement strand
CAAAGAAGAGTTAAACTATCTGAATATGGTTTACAATTACAAGAAAAACAAAAAGTTCGTAATGTTTATGGAATGAACGAAAAACAATTCTATAATACATTCGTTAAAGCTGGAAAACTTCCTGGTAAACACGGTGAAAATTTCTTAGCAATGCTTGAATCAAGATTAGACAATCTTGTTTATCGTTTAGGATTTGCTGCAACTCGTAGACAAGCAAGACAATTAGTTAATCATGGTCACTTCTTAGTAGATGGAAAGAAAGTTGATATTCCTTCTTACTTATGTAAACCTGGTCAAACTATTTCTTTAAAAGAATCTTCAAGAGGTCTAGCTATTTGTAAAGAAGCTTTAGAAAATACTGTTGCAAGAGTTCCATACGTTTCATATGATGAACAAACAGGTGTTGGTACATTTGTTCGTATGCCTGAACGTTCAGAATTCTTACCAGAAATTAAAGAAAACTTAATCGTTGAATTCTATAACAGATAATAGAAATTATTTATTAATAAGCAGTAAAAAACTGTTAACCATATGGTTAACAGTTTTATTTTTTTATTCTAATGTTTTTAAAGTTGCTGATTCTTGGAAATAAATTTCTTTGTCGTTTCTATCTGTTGCAACAAGAGTAATCTTATATTCTTTGTTTGGTTCTAAATCGTTTAAGAAATATGTGTTAGTAAAAGTGCTTCCTTGGCGATATTTAAACTCGCTTACATATTCATCATTAATATATACTTTGAATTTATACACCTTATAACGCATAGTATCATTTAATGCAGTAAATGAAAGTTGTGCAGAATTTGATGTTACATCGGTAAATTGAATATCTAGTGGAATATGCAAATTAAGTTCTTGATATATAATTTCTTTAGTTCCATCTGTAAATTCAATTGTTATTTCAAAGTTATAATCGTAATTTGGTATGATGTTTTTAAGTGTAAGTGAAGTATATGCAGAACTTGGAAATACTGAATAATCACTAATTTTGTTTTGATTTAATTCGTTAACATATAATTTTTTAACATTACCATAAAATTTTTCAGACCATAAGAATTTAATTTCATTTGTTGTTTCATTATATTCATGAGTAATAGAATTTTTTAATTCTTCTTTTGTGGCTGTAAAAGAATCGTTGCAGGAACGGTTAGTTATTGACCAAGATTTACCAAGATTACCGTTTGCATATATTATTTGAATATTGATAGCATCATCAGTAATGTCTATCATATATCCTTTTGCGGTGTTAATAGCATTATCAGCGCTTGATGCTCCTTTAATTCCAGAATAAGCTCCTGTTAGGTAACATGTTCCAAGATATGGATTTGTTGTCTTTTGCCCTTCGTATAAATATTCTGTTAAAGTTTCAGAATGATAATGTCCTGTTAAAACTAAATCTACGGAATATTTATCAAATAAATTTAAAAACTTTTCATCGTAATCTGTATTATCAAAGTTTACTGGAATGTGGAACATTGCTACTGAATATGAGTAGTCGACTGTCTCAAGTAAGTTTGCCATCCATTTCATTTGTTCGTCATAACCAGTTGATTTTACGTTATCTACTAATATAAATAATGTATCATTATGTTTAAACCAACCAGTTGAACCTTGTAATGCTTCTGGACCATTGTTAGGACCAGGGTTAAAAATTTTAAAATAAGAGTTATCTCCTTGACCTGTTCCGTTATAGTAGTATTCGTGATTTCCGGGAACACTAATAAAAGGAAGATTTTTTAAAGAAGTAGCACAATTAAAGTAAATATCCCATATTTTGCTGTTTCCGCCAGTATCAATTAAGTCGCCACTATCCATAATAAAACTAATATTTGGATTTTTTACTAAAGCTTGTTTAATTATTTCTTCAGAAACTGCTGCAGATGCTGTAGTGCCAGTTGTACCTGTGTAATAATGTGTATCGGTTATAAATAAAAATGAAGTCGGAGTATTTTTGCCAGCTGTTTTAAAAGTATATATATCAGAATATGTATCATTACCTTTATTTATCTTATAAATATACTCGGTGTCACTTTGTAAGTTAGTCATTTCAATTCGCCAAATATTTCTTCCTTCAAATTGGCCTTCAAGTAATTCGTTTAGATCTTCAAAATAATAACCTTCACCATAATATTCTTTAGCATTATTAAATTCAGGATCATCTGATGTAGTAACAAGTGCAAATGTATTTGAATTATATGTTGTGTATTGAATTGTATACATTGATGATGCATCTTCTCCAAAAGCACCACGGATATATTTCGCTTCATAAGTTTCTGTTTCTTCAAGAAGTGGATGCAATACTTCGATAATAATTGTTTCTTTAGCATTATAGCTTGAAGTTGATTGTGCTGTGATATAAACTTTACCATATTTTAAAGCTGTAAGTGTTGTGCCAGTTAATTCTGCAACTTCCCAATCTACCTTATCATCTAAAATAGACCATGTTACTTCTTGTGATGCAGAAGCAGGATATACGCTTGCAGATAAGTTTATTGTATCACCCATATAAATAGTAGAAGAATTTATGTTGATTTTTAGGCTTTCAGGTTCTCTTTGAATGATTGTACAAGTGACTGAATCAAAGATCTCAGTGTTTTCTTTATAGTAAACTGTAATAGTAATAGTTCCTTCTTTTAGTGGAGTAAGAGTTGAACCATTAATGCTAGCTAAAGAATTATCACTTACTTCATATATAACTTCAATATTTTCTTTAGAAGCAGTATAAGTTAAATTAACTGGTTCGTTTACATATAAAGTATCACTGATTTCACCTAGTTTGATTTCGGTAACTTCGGGTTCTCTTTGAATGATTGTACAAGTGACTGAATCAAAGATCTCAGTGTTTTCTTTATAGTAAACTGTAATAGTAATAGTTCCTTCTTTTAGTGGAGTAAGAGTCGAATCGTTAATACTAGCTAAAGTATTATCACTTACTTCATATATAACTTCAATATTTTCTTTAGAAGCAGTATAAGTTAAATTAACTGGTTCGTTTACATATAAAGTATCACTAATATTGTTAATTTCTATTGTAATTTTTTCATCTTCGTTGTTTCCTTTACAGCTTTTACAGCTATTTAAAATTAAACAAAAAGATAAAATGATTGCTATAAAAATAACGCGTATAAAAAATTTATTTTTGTTTATCATAGTTCCTCCTTTATGATAATAAATCTACAAGAAATATTATACAACAATAATTTAAAAAGAACAATTAAATAATAATAACTTTTTATTTCGTTAGGAAAAAATCAATAAACTAAAAAAATAAATGGTAGTTTTTATTGTGGATATTAGTTGAAAAATTTATATTTAAATAAGAGTTAA
>JAZSIL010000272.1:0-9154 GCA_045533785.1 Bacilli bacterium | reverse complement strand
AGAGATTATTAATATAAATAAAGAGATTGATGCTTTATTAAAAGAACAAGAAGCTATCTTAAAACAACTTGATGATCTAAATAAACAAATAAACGATTTAACTAAATATAAATTAGAATATGAAGTGGTTCTAAAAGAAATTGAATCACTTAATGGAGTTATTAGAGAATTTAATAAAAATCATGTTTTATATGAAGAGCTAATTAAGATTAATTCTAATTTAGAAGGTCTAGCATGTACATATCAAAATCTTTTAGCTGATTATAACTGCGCTCATAATAATTATCTAAAATTAGAACAAAAGTATTTTAGTAATATTGCGGGAGTTCTTGCAAAAGATTTACATGAAAACACTCCATGCCCAGTATGTGGATCTACTTCACATCCTAATGTTGCTAGTATTCCTCTTGATCTTATTTCTAAAGAAACGCTTGATAAAGAGTATGAAAATGTTGAGTTAATTAGAGTTAAAAAGGATGCAAAATTAGTTGAGATAGAAACTTTAAAAACACAATATAATATATGTTTAAAACAACTATTAGAAAATTTAAATATTACTGATGCATTAGAAATTGAACGTAAGTTAGTTACAGTATCAAATACTTATCAAAATAAATTAAAAGAATTAAATAATTATAAAGAAATTTGCATAAGTTCTTTAAATAAGCTAGAAACATTAGAACAAACATTTAATGAAACAACTAATAAATTAAATACTACTGAAAGCAGTATTACTAAATACAAAGAAGAATTGATTAAAATCAATAATTCTTTATCAACAATTAATGGAGCTATATCTACATTAGAATCACAACTTACATTTAGCAATCCAATTGAAGAATTAGAACTTGCTTTAGAAGAAAGAGTTCAAGGTATTATGATGCTAGATGAAGCAATAACTGGTTTTGATAAAGAATATAATCTTGTAAAAGAAGAACATCAACTAATAAAAGGTAAGGTAGAAGAAAATATTAATCAATTAGAAATTCTTAAAGTAGATCAAGATGCAATAATTAAAGAATATAATAAGATTTTAAAGAAAACTTCTCTTTCTAAAGATATTATTGATAATATTGAAATATATATAACTGACTTAGTTAATCTTGCAAGTTATGTTGAAGAAGTTACTGAATATCACACTAAATACAAAGCTTGCAAGAAGACGATTGAAGAATTGAATAATAAATTAAAAGACAAAGAAATAGTTGATTTAACAGAAATTGAAAAATTACTTGATGAAAAGAATAAAGAGATAGATTTATTAAAAGAACAAATTAATACTTTAATGATTACGATAGATAAACAAAAAACATCATTTAAAGAATTAACTAAATTATTTAATGATTATGTATCTTTAACAAGTTTATATGAAGATGTAAGTTTAATGAGTTTAGCAGCAAATGGTCAAAATAAAAAATATCTATCTTTTGAACGTTATGTTTTAACTGAATATTTTGATAATATTTTAAATCATGCTAATTATCGTTTAAAGAAAATGACTAATGGTAGATATTTATTGTATCGAAAAGTTGATAAGTCAAAAGGACGTGCTCAACAAGGTTTAGATATGGAAATCTTTGATTTTGAAACAGGTAAACGACGCGATGTTAAAACACTTTCTGGTGGTGAGACATTTAAAGCAGCACTAAGTTTAGCACTTGGCCTTGCAGACGCAATTGAAAATAAGGTTGGTAATATTACAATTGATACATTATTTATTGATGAAGGTTTTGGAACTTTAGATGAAGAATCATTAAATCAAGCTATTGAAATATTACTTGATTTAAATAATGACAATAAATCAATTGGAATTATTTCACATGTTCAAGAATTAAAAGATCTAATTCCTACAAAACTAATTGTTACTAAAAATGATAGTGGTTCAAGTGTTAAAATAGTATCGTAAATACGAATAATTTGAATAATTGAAAATATTATGTTATACTATTAAAGTAAAAAATATTTAAAAGGAGTACATATGGAAGACGGTTGTAGGCTCAATAATAAAAATATATTGAAATTCTTTTGTAAATTTAAAAGATAATTTGAAAGTTTTTTTAATTATTATAATGAATACAAAAGAAAGGAAAAATATATGAGCGAAACATTATCTATTATAATTATTTTAATATGCTTAATTCTGTCGGCTTATTTCTCAGCTTCAGAAACGGCATTATCAACATTTAATAAAATCAAAATTAAGAATTTAGCAGACAAAGGTAATAAAAGAGCTAAATTAGTTTTAAACATTGCGGATAACTATGATTCAATGCTATCAACAATTTTAATTGGAAATAATATTGTGAATATCCTAAGTGCATCACTATCAACAATTTTATTTATTAACTGGATTAACGAGACATCAGGTCCAACTGTATCCACTGCAGTAATGACAGTTGTTGTATTAATATTTGGTGAGATAACACCTAAAACTCTTGCAAAACAACGCCCAGAATCATTTGCGATGTTTTCAGCCCCATTTTTAAAATTCTTGATGATTATTCTTTTTGTCTTTACGTTTATCTTTAAAAAATGGCAAAACCTTGTTTCTAAACTTATTAAAAACAAAGAAGAAGATCAAGTAACAGAAGAAGAAATCTTAACCCTTGTTGAAGAAGCAACTGAAGATGGTGTCTTAGATAAAGAAGAAAGTGAATTAATTAAAAGTGCAATTGAGTTTGGTGATTTAGAAGTTATTGACATCTTTACTCCTCGTGTAGATGTAAAAGCTTTACCACTTGATGCAACATACGAAGAAATTGATGAAGCTTTTGTTGGAAGTGCATTCTCAAGACTTCCAATTTATGATGAAGATATTGATCATATCGTAGGTATAATTTATTATAAAGATTTCTATCAAGCAGAGGAAGTTAACTTTAAATTAGCTTCAATTATTAAACAACCAATGTTTGTTATGAAACATAAACTTGTTAATGAACTTTTAAAAGAATTCCAAACAAATAAACAACACTTTGCAGTAGTTGCTGATGAATTTGGTAGTGTTGCTGGTATTGTAACAATGGAAGATATTTTAGAAGAAATAGTTGGTGAAATTTGGGATGAATATGACGAAATACACGAAGATGTAAAACAAGTTTCAGAAAATGTTTATATCGTTTCTGGTAAAGCAAACATCGATAAAGTATTAGAAATATTTGATATTGAAAAAGATATTGAACCGGTTACAGTAAATGGTTGGATATCTGATGAATTAAAAACTCTACCTTCACGTGGTGCTAAAATTAAGTATGAACACCTAAATATTGAAGTCATTAAGATGAAAGGTAGACGTATTGAATCTGTAAAAATAACAGTTTTACCAAAAGATATAGAAGAATAAAAATAACTCTACAACTATAAAATTATAGTTGTAGAGTTTTAATTTAGGAAAAACGTTCTATAATTATTTTAAATAAAAATATACTTTTATATTTATTTTTTAAAAAATCATCAAACATCAAGGTTTTTCTTGTTGTTTTTTTTCTTTATACTCTTTAGCATATTTAAGAAAAGTTGTTCTTGCCATTTTTAATTGTTTTGCAGCATTTACATTTGTTATTTCTTTTCGATAATACTTACTTGCGATATCATTAAAATTTTTAGGTAATATTTTTTTGGGACGCCCCATATGAATTCCTTTTTCTTTTGCAATTCTAATTCCTTCTGCTTGACGTTGTTTAATGTTTTCTCTTTCATTTTGCGCAACAAAGCTAAGTACTTGTAACACTATATCACTGATGAATTTACCAACTAAGTTTTTAGCATCTACTCTAGTGTCAAGAAGTGGGAAGTCAATTACTACAATGTCACAATTAATTACTTTGGTTAATTCTTGCCATTCTTTAATAATCATTTCATAATTACGACCTAGTCTATCAATAGATTTAATGATCAGTAAATCATTTTCTTTTAATTTCTTTTTCATAATTTGATAGTTTGGTCTTTCAAAATCCTTTCCACTTTGTTTATCAATATAGATAAATTTATCTTTTAATCCCCATTTGTACATTTCCTCCATTTGTCTATCAATGTTTTGAGTAATTGATGAAACTCTTACATAACCATAGTTCATAAT
Organism: Bacilli bacterium; assembly: GCA_045533785.1. Lineage (GTDB taxonomy): Bacteria > Bacillota_I > Bacilli_A > ML615J-28 > CAG-313 > UBA1737. The sequence continues at coordinate 5,079 of JAZSIL010000272.1, read as the reverse complement.
ATATACCTCCTTTTGTGGTTATACTAAAATTATAACAAAAAATAAATTTTAATTATTTATATATTTAAAGTTGATTAATTTGTAATAATTTGTTATAATAAAACCAACACATTAAATTAAAAAGGAGGATACTATGATACTTTCAATCTTTTCAGTACAACAATTATGGCCGCTTACAATTTTAGTAGGTTTAATCGTTTTAATACCTATTTTACTTTCAGTGTTTAAAATTAAATCAGTTCCTTCTTTAGTTATTGAAATTTTAATTGGAATCATCTTATCGTTTATTCCGTTTACTAGAAATTTATTTACAACAACAGAAGGAAGTATAACAACACTTAGTACTCTTCCAGAAGGATTATATGTAATAGGTATGTCAATACTTTTATTTATGAGTGGTTTTGATACTGATTTTTCTGTATTTAAAAGAAGAAAAAAAGATGAACCTAAACATTTAAAAGTGTTCTTATGTTCAATATTATTATATATATCTGTATGTGCTTTAAGTGTAGGAGCAGCATATTTATTAAGAGGATTTGTAAAACATAGTAGTGGTATAGGAATAGCGATAATTGCTGTTTTCTTTAGTTCAACATTTGCATCAATTGTTATACCACTTGTTCATGACTATGATTTAAAAGAAACATCACTTGGAAAGATAATTGCAACATATTCAACATTATCAGAATTTTGTTCAATTATTGCACTTAGTGTAATTATGATTTTACTTGGTGTATCTAAGAATCCATCATATATATCATTAATAATTATTATTTGTGTATACATTCTTATTTTTATTGTTAAAAAGTTTATCAAAATAGAAAAAATCTTTGGTAAAAAAATTGAAGGTATTGTTCATTTATCTACAAGAGTTACAGTATTTGTATTATTACTTGCTATATTACTTTCTGATTTAGGTGGGGTGGAATATATTTTAGGTGCATTTTTATCTGGAATGATTATTAGAGCTTTATGGCCAGATCATCATGCGAATAAATTAGAGTCAATAGGTTATGGTTTATTTGTTCCATTATTTTATATTTTAGTGGGCTTTAAAATAGGTTTGCTAATAATGCATACTGGTAAGACTGATTTTTTAAGTCTTCATACATTAATACAGTTTTTAATTGTAATTGCGATAATGTTTTTAGTAAGAACTCCATTTTTATATTTACTTAGATACTTTAGAGGAAAGACTGTTTTTACATCATTATTTATGACTACATCAACTCTTGTTGTTGCTATAGCAATAGAACATATTTCTTCGGAAACAGCATTACTTGATGAAAAATTTGTAACAATCTTTTTAATAGTCAGTGTTATTTCATGTTTAATTCCACCAATTTTATTTGGAAATGGAGAAGATTTTTCAGAAGCTAGACTTAGACATAAAGATTATATTATTGAACTCTCTGATTTTGAATTAGAGAACATTGAGGAATAAAAAAATAGTCAACCCAAAAGGTTGGCTATTAAAATTTTTTATAAATAACTTTGTTTAATGATTGTACAATAATACATGTAATTATCATACATAACACCATTGATGGTAGTAAATATGTTCCGTTATATACAACAGAACCCCATAATGGAGTTTCAAAGAATAAGCATCCAGATAGTGTTGCGAAGGCAAGTCTTAAAGTACATCCTGCAAGGATTCCTAAACATATATATAAGTGACGAATAAAGCCTTTATTGTTCTTAACTTGATTGAATAATAAACTAGCTACACCACAAGATAAATATGCAAGAGGATAATCTAATATAACTTGTACTGGGTGAAAAATGTATCCCCAAAATATTTGCAATGTACCTGTTAATAAAGCTGTTAAAAATCCTCCTTTTGGTCCCCATCTATAACACATAATGAAAATTGGTACCATAGCGATTGAAATACTTCCACCATTTAACCATGCAAAACTAAGGTATAGTCCGCAAATAAAGTCAAGCGCAAGCGCAAGTGCAGAAAATATTGCTACTTCTGCTGCAAATAAAATAATTTTTTTTCCTTTCATAAAAAAACACCTCAAAAAATAAAATTTTTCAAGGTAAGCTAATAGTATTTAAAATATAAAAAAGTGTTGTATATTTTTCCTACGCTAGCATTACCTAGATCAGGTTATCGGGTCGTTAACATCATTAACCTCTCAGCCCATAAACTTGAGCTCCCCGTAATATGACACTAATATTGTAACATAAAAATCATTTAAAATCAATTTATTATACTTATAAAAGTAAAACTAGTATCAACATATATTGATACTAGTTGTTTTTTATGTTGTTGAATCACCTGTTTTAACATCAGTCCAAAGATATTTTCCATTTGGTTGTTTAATCTTGATCCAAGAAAAATCTTCTATGGTAGATGATGCTGGATAATTAGGAACAGCATAACCAGTTATCGTTTTATTAGTTAATTTAATTCGCCAAATTCCAACTTTATTACTACGGTTTCCTTCAATAGTATATATATATGTTCCGTCACAATATGCAACAATGCCAGTATGAGATGCTCCATTACTTAAGAAGAATACTATATCACCTGTTATTGGGGTGTAGTTTTTCTTATATTTAAAAATACCCTTTTTTTCACACCACTCTTTACCTGTATAACAGCCTTGATATTTTAATAATAAATCATGACTAAGTCCAGCGTGATGCCAGTTCCATGATACAAACATTGCACACCAAGGAGCTCCATTATTTCCATACCATGCTCCATATTTTTGCATATTGTTATAGTTACCTTTTGAATCTTTTCCTTCATAAATTCCTACTTGTGAATATGCAAGGTTAACTAGTTTACCACGAAAATCAACCTCAGGAGCACTACTAGGGATGTCTTCGCTGGTGTCAAAGTCGCTTGTTGGTTCATCTTTTATTATATCATCACCTATATCATCCATTACAATGTCATCACTTATTATTTCATCATTATTTGTTTCATTATTAGAATCATCATTATCATTCGTTGTATTATTTTTTATATTAGTACAACTAGTAATAAGTAGTAAACATAAAATCATCATTAAAAATAATAGTTTATTTTTCATTTATATCCCCCTATAAGTTTCATTTTACGATATAAGTATACAATATTAGATATAGATTTTCAATAGTAATTTAAGATTTATTCCTGGTAAATTATGAAAAAAAGGAGCAATAATTTGCTCCTAATATCTTATGTAGTTGAGTCTCCTGCAGAAACATTTGTCCATAGATATGATCCATCTGGTTGTTGTTCTTTAATCCAACTAAAATCATCATATTCAGTAAGACCTGGATAGTTTGGAATTCCGTAACCAATAATTCTAGTATTATCAACTTTGATTCTCCAAACATCTACACGGTTGCTACGGTTACCTTCAATTGTATAGATATATTCTCCATCACAGTGTGCTACAATACCAGTATGAGAAGACACTCCATTGTATGTACTACCACTTTGGAAGAATACAATATCACCAGTTGTAGGTGTATATTCTTCTTTATACTTGAAGATACCTTGTTCTTTACACCATTGCATACCTGCTGTACAACCTTGATATTTTAGTAGTATATCATTGCTTAGACCAGCATGATACCAACACCATGATACAAATGTTGCACACCAAGGTTCACCATTGTTTCCATACCATTTACCAAATTTAGTATCATTATCATAATCACCATTAGGTTTTAACCCTTCTTTGATACCAATTTGTTCATATGCAAGTTCAACTAAGCGTTTACGATAGTCAACTAGCATTTCATCTTTAACTGTAATTTTATATTTTGCGTTAACAAGTGGGTCACTTTCTTTATAACAAGTTATAAATGCAGATCCTTCTTTAACACCAGCCACTTCTAATGCAGTATCGTATTTTGTAGCACGTGCAATTTCTGCATCATCACATAACCACACAAAATCACTTGGATTTTCATTAGCAGTAAGAGTCATTGGTAAGATTTCACCAATCATAATTTTACCTAATTCTTTGCTAGGTCTAATCATAAACTCAGTGTTTGGATCACCAACTCTTATTTTTATTGATTGTTTAACGTTACTATTATATTTTGATGTAGCTGTAACATTTACATCACCAATCTTTTTAGCAGTTAAAACTCTATTTTCGATTGTAGCAATGTTTTCATCATCTACTGTATAGATGAAATCATCTTCTGTAGTTTCATATAAACCATCAAAATCAAATACCCAGATTTCAACTTTATCATCAACTGCTATTATTTGTGTTGTTGCATCTAATTGGAATGATGATTTATAGATAACAAATTCAATTGCAATATATAAACTTGGATCTTCTTTAACACTAAGAGTAACAGTATATTCACCAGTTCTACGTGCAGTAATTGTACCATCCTTACCTACTCGTACACCATTAGTTGTATCAAAAGCGATATCTAATAAATCAAGATTATCATAATTTTCTAGATTAAAACCAATTGTTTCACCAATAACATAATATTCTTTATCCATTGTTGCAATTGGTGCTTCTAGTGGAACATTATAATTAGGATCAACTTCGCCACATTCACATTTACCTTCTACAAAGTTATGTACATGTGGTGGAACGTAATTAGGATCAACTTCACCACATTCACATTTACCTTCTACAAAGTTATGTACATGTGGTGGAACATAATTAGGATCAACTTCACCACATTCACATTTACCTTCTACAAAGTTATGAGTATGTGGTGGAACGTAATTAGGATCAACTTCGCCACATTCACACTTGCCATCAACAAAACTATGAGTATGTGGTGGAACGTAATTAGGGTCAACTTCACCACATTCACACTTACCTTCAACAAAACAATGAGTATGAGGTTCTTGATTGTTGTTGTTGTTTTTCTTTTTACAACTAGTAGTAAATAATAAACCAAAAACTAATATTAAAACTAATAGTTTATTTTTCATATCAATTCTCCATTTTCTTATAATTTACACTATAATTATACAATATAATTTTTTAATTTTCAATTAGATTAATTTAAATTAAATCAATATTTGAAATTATAGCAAAATCATTTTAAATATGGTATACTAATTAATAGAGGTAAAATTTATGAAAAAAT
>JAZSIL010000175.1:0-20496 GCA_045533785.1 Bacilli bacterium | reverse complement strand
ATTTTAAATAGTTTTTTAAATGATTAAGAGCAAAAGTTAAAGAATCCTTTATATTATAATATATAGGAATTTCTTCTCTTATAATAGTTCTTGTTATATATTTATAATCTTTATTACTATTATAAAATTTTACAATTTCAGGACTAACAGTCATCACCATTAAAATTAACTCCTGCAAACTTTATCTTTATTTTATTCATATTCTGAATTTTTTACAATAATACTTTCAATAAAACAAACCTTAGCATTAAATGTAGCTTTAGCGTTAGGCTCATTCTTTTTGACAGTTACCATAGGTTCATCTGTATCTAAATTACAAACACCTACAACAAGATAAAGTATATCTTTTTGAACCTTAGGAATAGTTATGTAAACTTTATTAGGAAGAAGTCTACAAATAATATCAATTACATTATTCATTTTGGTAATAAGTTTTTTAATATGTTTACTACTTCTTTATCTACCTGTTTTATATAATGTGTACAACTTCTTGTATGAAGTCCTGTAGCAAGTTTTCCACAAGGACAAAACATAGGATATTTATCATCTACTTTTTGTATAGCTTCAGCTCTAGCTTTTCTATATTCTTCTAGATGATTACAAACAAGGTATTTAATTTTTTCATTTAATTTCATACAAAATTACAAATATTATTTAATTTAAACAAATTTTTCTTTAATTTTTTATTTCGCCATTTGCCGGCTTCAAATATCAGAGTGGATTAATTATTCACAAAGTATATGAAAATGCAGCAGGCGGAAAGTTTAGTGCCTCTACGGGCATTTTACGGACACGATTTAGTCAAGTCCGAAAGTAATTCCTCCTTACTATTATAAAGAGAACTACCATAAAAAGCACCTTGAATAGGAGTAAAATCAATATCTTCAGGTTTATTAGGATAAATAGACACATTATACAAATATTCTTCAATATTATGTATTCTTTGCATAACAGAAGAAGGATTTATTTCAAGTTGTCTAGTATCCATAATAGTTTCAATATCAAGAGATTTTGTTTTAATATTTATCTCAGCAGTAATAATAACTTTATTAAGTTTATTATTATAGAGAACATAACAAGTATCTCCAATATAATGTTCTTTGTCAGTAATCATAATTTCATGCTTTTTATAGGGGATTTAGAATAAACAATAAACCCCTCATTACTATTGCTAGTAATGAAGGGTTTACTAATTCAAACAAACGTTAGTTTGTATATTTCACCAGTATCATCTTTATCTTCTTTGACTAAACTTACATAAACATTTTCTTCATTATATTCTATATTTAAATCATTCCAGATACTAAATAAATTTATTATTATTGTAACATATCTATTCTTTTCAGTTACATGAGAAATAAATTCTCTATCAGTAATTTGTGTATCACATAACATTATATAATAAATATAACGTTCAGTTGATGTATCGTAACGTTTTAGAAGATAAAAATATTTTCGGAAATTAACAGCTTTAGTATATAGTTTTTTATTTACAAGCCATATTCTACCATTAACATTTCCGTCAGCATTATCATAAGCGGTAAGATTCATTTTGTCTTTTGATTAATTCTTGTATTGCTTTATTTTCAGCTTCTTCTTCTATATCTCTTTTAATGTGATAACTCATATCAAATATCCATTTAAGCCAAGTAATTCGAAAACAAGGATATTTATGACTATTAAAATTAAAGTAAAAGCTTATAGTAGGAATTATATACCATTCATTAAATTCAGTACCATAAATATTTGTATCTCTAGTTATACAACACCAATTAGAGTTTTTTGAAAATTCAAATACAATATATACAATAATATGATAAATAACTAATACTCCAATCCAAACCAGAGCAAGCATACCAATGATTTGTAAAATGTGTCCAATCATATTTTAAAAATTAATTTTAATAATTTTAGCGTGAAAAGGAACTTCTTTAATACCACTACGTTCTCTATATTCTACAAGTGCTTTGCCATGAGCAATAACACTATCTTTTATGTCAAGATAAATTCGTTGTTTATCTTGAGGAAGATTAATAGTGGCATCAAAAAGTTCATCATTTAGATCATTTTTAAGAGTAAATATTGGAAGTCCACGCTTATCTTCTTTAATAGCTACTACACTAAAATAGCCATCGAGTTTCTTCTTATACTTAAGCATAGAATTATTACGTTTACCTCCAAATTGATATTCGGCTTCATTAGCTCTAATAACAAGTCCTTCAAAACCAAGAGAAATAAAGTTGTCTCTTTTTGTAGTAGCTTCTGTTATATCCTTAACTTCACCACTAGGAAGAAGCACAAGTCTTTCTTTATTATTCATATGATCTTCCTTACTTCTAATAAGAGGAAGATAAGATGCAAAACATTTTGTTAAAAGTTTATTTCTAAACATAGCTGTAGCATCTTCCATACAAATATCGTAGAGCCAATATTGAAGTTGATAATGTTGAGGTATATCAGGATTCTTAATAAAACTATTTATTTCATTAATTCCATATCCAGGAATATACAACTCTCCATCAAGCCCAACACCTTCATCAATCATCATCTCAAGAATAAATGAATTAAGCTTTGGAATAAGAATTTCATCAAGATATGAAAGCTTATCTGTCCAATCAACACCTTCTCTACTACGATAATATAGTTTTACAGTTTGAAATAGGTCATTACTTTTATCAGCAGTAATAATACAACGTTCACCATTGATTTTCCACTGACCAAAATAACTACTTTTTTCAAAAGGTTTATTATTTTGAAGAGTTTTACAAAGCATTGGAATAAATTTACCATCAGAATGAGTATTATGTTTAGGTAAATAACAATCCAAATAAACTTCAAGTTCATGTCCTGTAAGAGTTGCCGGAGCATTATCATACAAATCTTGAAGTTCTTTATATCCTTCTTTACGTTTGGCAGCAATTAGAGATTTAATCTCATCGATTTCTTTTCTTGCAGTTGTAATATGCTCTACGTGTCCTGTTCTGCCTATAAGACCATAAGTAACTTTAATTCCACTTTGAATATCTTTTTCAATATTCCAGAAAATAGGTTTACCTTGAGCATTACGTTTATAAAGTGTCGCCATTACTTACAGATTTTGGTTTAAATGTTAAAGCATTAAGTTTTGTAACATGAGCTTTAAGTTTTCTTTCAGCTGCGGTTTCTTTCTTTAGTTTATCTTTTACATCTGTTGAAATTTGTTTATTTCTTTTCTTAGTTGTAAAAGATTGTTTCTTTTTATTATCACCTTTAATTGAATATTCAAGTCCATTGATAGCTTCAAATTCAAGATTAGCTTTATGAAGTTCAATAAGTTTTATATAATATTCATCTTGTTTATCTTCAGCATAACTTTCAATCATCTTGACAGTTGTAAGCATCTCTTTTGCATATCTAATATCATTTGTTTGTGTACAACGTCTACCATCTTTAAATGTTCTTGAACAATTTAAAAATACTTCTAGTTGTGATTTAAACCATTCTTCAAATCCAATTCTAGAAATAGTAGAAACAGCGTATCCAATACTATTTAATGAACCTTTTTCTAGCAAAGGATTAATAGGAGTTAAATCTACCATAATTATTTCTTTATATTAAATGTTAAAAGACTAAGTTTAGCATCTCTTTTAGCAGCAACACGTTTTTGACGTTTTTTAGCTAAATATTCTTTGTTATTTTTAGTCCATTCTTTTTGTTTTGCTGCTTTTTGTTTAGCTCTATTTAATGCTACAATATCTATATATTCTTTAAATATACAAACTCTTTTAGGTTTGTTTATAGAAGCATATAAATAAGGAATATAAGTTAACGCTCTACTAGTATCATACCATCTACCTTCTTTAATATCAGATGTAACAGAATGAGTAGCATAATCATATTTACTAGTCATAAATTGTCTTATATAAAGACGTTTATCCCAATCACCATTATCAATCTTAATACAATCATCACTGTTAGGAGATAAATCAAGTTCACCATAGCCCAGACAAAAGTCAGGTTCTATATGAAAAGAAAGTCCACCTCTTTGCAGAAGCAGACTTTTACCACTATCTAATTGAAGTTCTTGTTCTTCAGTTATTTCTAACATAACAATTCTAATGTTACCATTACCTGGATCATTAGGTCTAGCTAGAAAAGCAAAAGGACAATCATGCAAACAATTAGTAGTATATTTCAGTACATTATTCTCTTTGTCTAACATAACTTATTGTTTCTTTAACAAAATTATCAATTTCATATTTAGAATACATGGAATGTAAATCAGCAAAATCCTTACATTCATAATTAGGAAGTCCAAATTCACCACGAGTGATGAAAATGTATGGTATGTTATAAGTTTCTTGGAGATATTTAGCACCTTTTCTACCAGTTCTATCAAAATCTAAAAGAGAATAAATTTTACCATTAGGTTTTAATTTATTTTGAAGCCAAAAATATTCATTATCTTTAAGATGGTAGTTTTCACTAGGAAGATTAACAACTCCAATTTTTAGAGGGATATCACCTCCCCCGTAAGAAGGATGCTCATATAGGTGACAGCCAATACTCAATCTATCTTTACTACTTTTAGTGATTAAAATATAATCATAATCACTAAGTTCAAGATTAAGTAATCCTTCTATATTATTACAATTAGTAATAAATTTCATTTCTTTTTGTTTATCTCTATTAGGAAAATATAATTTTAAAAGAGTATTCCCTTTTCTATCTGTTCCTATAAGATAAGCATAACATGGATCTTTACTATTATAATAATATTTAGGTTCAGTGTTAACAGTTCTGTTAATATAATATTGATCAACAGGATAAACAAAATTTGTGTTCAAGTAACCAAGACTAACACCAAGATCATTCCAATATTTTTTATCATAACTATTCCAAGACCTTGTTACAACCTCAATGCTAGTTCTTTTATTTTTACCTTTTTTAATAGCATCAGAAATAGCTTTATCTAATGATTTATCTACTTCTTTATTATCTATAATATCAGAAAAAGAATAAGCTATGTGTTTAAGTATAAAATAGAAGTCTTGTTTATTATTAGGTTCTATTCTTCTTTCACATATTAAACTGAGAACATAAGCTACAGTACCATAGACATCTTCGAAGAAACCTGCTCCACCAAAATCACGAACTTTCAATCTACCTTTACGATTGAATGCAAATCCCATGCTATTGTTATTATCGTCATCTCGAAATACAGATTGAATAAGATGTCCATGTTCTATACAATCATTTATAACATTTATTGGAATATCTAGATATTTAGACATAATTGCTACTTGACTAACTTTAGATTCAATATAATCTTTAGTTAGATTTATAGTATTAGGATTACGTCGCATATCTTTATAAATATTTTTAAAATTAGAGGGATAAGGAACCTCTCGACTCCCTATCCCTAAACAACCATTAGCAGTACGAAAGAAAGCAATAGTTGTTTTTAGAAGGGCATATCGTCTGCACCAGCAGCTGCGAAAGCACTATTATCAGTAGGAATGCCAGTAGGCATACCAGCCATAACAGCACCACCCATAACACCACCTATACCGTTACCTGGAAGATTAGGTTCCTTCTTAGTTTCTTTAGGAGTAATAGATTCCTTAGAAAGATCAAGTCTAAGAACTGCAGGAAGAGTTCCTTGACCTTTAAAAAGTTCGATACAGCCAGCACCAATAAAGCTGTCAAAGCCGAGTTCACCATTAGGAGTAACATTAACCCAACCTTTCTTAGCTTTACGATGACGAAGAAGTTTCATCCAAACAGTTATAGGTTTACCGTTTGCATCTTTATAGCAGCACTTAGGAGTTTCACCCTCTGCAAGATTAAACTTACCATCGAGGATAGCAATAACATTTGCAAACATTACACCATAACCATCAAGAACTTCTTGAGGTTCAATCATAATATACTCTCCATTATCATCATAATCACAGAAAGGAAGACTTAAAGCATCTTCTTCAGCATCAGAAAGAGGACGTCCTTTGAGATAATAAACATCAAGAATATGCTTAATCCAATTAAATACATTGTTAACACGCCATTCATCACTACCACCAGGAATAGTAGCAATATTACTTTCAATAGGAAATACACTATTATAGACGTGACGTTGCTCAACAGGATTTGTATGATTACTAGCAAAATGGAAAGTAAGATAAGGCATTTTAAGACCTGCAAAAGAAGTACCTTCCTTAGCAACAGCCCAATTCATAGTAACTTCAACCATGTGACCAATGAAAAGACCAGCTGCAGCACCTTGCTGAACTGCATCTTTTTCATGGAACTTAAGTTGACTTACAGCCTTAGTTTCATTAGTTACACCTCTACGATTTTTCTTAACAGGAGCTTCTGCAGGGGCTCCACTCATTTTTTCTTCAGCCATAACTTAATTAAGTTTAGTTTGTAATAATGTTAGACAATAAGAGGAGGAAGAATAATAACTACCCTTCCTCCTCTGTTTTCAATTTGACATTGTGAATGAACAAGGTTTACTGCTTCTCACCACGAACGATAGGGTCAGTATCGTCAATAAACTCAATCGGGAAAGCAACAATCTTAACAGCCTTCTGACCATCATGAACCTCAGTTTCAAAGGAATCTTCAAGACAAACCTTAAAGTTACGATTCTTCTTATCCTTATCTTCACCAAGGTCATTCTTAAGCTTATTCCAAATAGCAGTATCAGTGAAGTTCAACTGACAACCAACACCGGTAGCAGTACCGGTAGTAGCTGTCTTAGAACCGGTAGCCATGTGATACGTAGGACTCTGAACACACTCATCAAAGGCTTTCTTAATTTCCTTTGTAAAGTCATCAGTATTGTCACTCTTAAGAATATCAAGAAGTTCCTCAGCAGTGAACTCAGGATTATTCAGAAGTTCACCCATGCTAGCACGAGCTTCATCATTACCCATAAGAGCCTCAACCTTTTCCTCTTTGGTATAACGAACATTACCCTCAATAGGTTCACCCTTAGCATTATACTGAAGAACACCCTTAGCAATGGCCCACATGGTGAAATGCTCAAGAGCAGCATCCTGACCCTCACGGGTATCAAGATCAATACCATTTTCGTTAGCCCAAGCAACAATCACTTCATGACGATTGTTAATAGCGGCCTCAACTTCACTAATATTATTCAAGAACTGAATGTTCTCACCAACAGCAACGTTAAGAGCCTTACTAACAGGACTAGTAACCATGAACTTACCAGGAGTGGAATTCACGATAAGACGAGGTTCAGCATTAATAGTAGCGCTTTTCTGACCAGCCTGAACGGCAGTAAAACCAAAATTCATTTTACCCATAGTTGTAAAATTTTAAATGTTAATAAATAAATTGATTAATTAATTATGTAGTGTAATACTACTTTAAATTTTTCTTTTTTCCTCTATAAAATAAATTAGTTAACAATTTCCGCTTCATCAAATTCATCACCAGTTAGAGGAGAATCAGTGATAATTTTGAGTTCGGATGTTTCCATAACGCCCATAAGAACATCATCAGCAATTTCTCTTGCACCTAAAGTAAAAGCTCTTACAGCAATCATCAAACGAGTATACTTCTTATAATTATCTTTATCAAGAAGTTCTGCTTGTTTAGCTTCACTATAACTAAAATGACTAGTACAATGAGTAATTACTTTTTCTCCACATATAAATTGATGTCTTGTAAACTTATACTCACTAACAAAATCAATAGGAATAGCAGGAACTCTTATAACAGGAAAATTACCTTCTTGTGCAATTTTAACTGCTTGAAGTTTATTAATAGCTTTTATACATTTACTACTAATTTCAAATTCATTATAGACATTACCTTTAAGGTCAGCATACCAACGGACAGGATACACACCAATTGTATCTCCATCAGATTTTTCTTCAGCTTCTTTGGCAGTACGACACTTAACACAATAGTCAGGTAATTGTGTTTCAAGATAAATCGTATTACCGTCAGTATACTGATACTGAGGAGCATAATCTTTAGTGCATTCCCAAGTTACTCCTGCCCTCGATAATAACGACCTTATAATATGAATGTCAACAGCGGTTTTACCTTGTATTACATGAACATGTTCTATACAACTACTAAATGGAAGGTGCAAATCTTGAGCACGCATAAGGATAGCTAAACCCTCATTAACGTTCTTAATGCCTCCTTTATCAGTAGTCATCATTCGTTTAAGAAAACTCTCAGCAGCAGCTAATTGTTTTTCATCAAACAGATTAAGAACATTAAAACCAGTACCGACATAAGCATCTTGTTTACTTAATGCAGCAGTATTACTGCCAGAAGTAGCAACAAGTTTTTCTTTACTTTCTTGTTCATTCATTATGTCAAAGGTCTTTCGTTATTCACGATGCAAAGATACGAAGATTTTTTAATCTGCAATAATAAAATTACAATTATTTTCATTTTTAACATTTTCTTCCACTGTGTGTGTTTCCGAAAGCGTTTTATTTTGCAGTCTTTTCTCTTCAATAGAATTTTTAACATATATAGAATAGAGTTTAATTTCATTTTTAGGAAATGTTATTTTCTTTAATCTATACATATAAGATTCTATTTCTTCACAATCGGGAGAAGTTATTATTATAACATTAATAGGAACATTTAAATCTTTATCAGGTAGATTACTTGTCGATAAAACATTTATATAACCTCTATTTAAGCGTTCTTCATTATATGTCTGTTGAAGTTTAGCAGCCATCATTCTTCTTTCACCTTTATGAGGTCCGCTTTTAATAAATATTGGAGTTCCATCAAAAGTAGAAGCAGGTATAGGATCAACTTTATCGTGATAATTACCACAAATATCTTTTTCAGACATATTATTTAAATATTCTGTAACTTTTGAGGCAAAATCACCATATTTATTAATCACTAATATATACTCATTTTCATGTTCTTTAACAAGTTTAAAGATTTCTTCTAGCTTACCAGAATAATCAGATAAAAGCTTTCTTCTATTACGAATAATTTCATAAGTTTGAGAAGCTCTTTCTCTAATATTTGCCGGATTATATAAAGCATCTATTTGAACATTATATTCAATATTCATATCAAGATGTTCATTCCAGCCATTTTCTAGTGCTAAATTATAACAAAATTGAGTAGCAGATATACCAGTTCGTTCATCACCAACTCTAGCATATTTTATATTATCAAAGCTTCCAAAGATATTGATAGATGTAGATACATATTCATCATAATATTGAAGAAGTTTAAACTCTTCACTATTTTCAGGTATATCTACACCAATTCTCATTTCTCTTACGGGGGTGGAAGTGCGAACTGCATCAATTTCATTTTGTTTGAAATCATTTAGTAGAGGACAAATAGAATATAATTTAGTTAAATCATCTTTACTTATAGAAAGACGATTTAAAACAACAAGACGAAATTTACTTCGTTTAAAAATATTATACACATTCTCACAAAGTTCATCACAATGATACAAAATAGTAACAAATGGTGTACCATTAAAAGACATTGTTTCAAGATAACTAGATGTAAAAACTTTTATATTTTTATTATCAAGTAATTTTTTAAACTCAGTATTATTTTCTTCGTCTTCTTGATGAGTTAGAAATTCAACAAGGTCTCCACGTTCAGAAAAATTATTACAAACAATTAATGTACTAACATCTTCTTGCTTGTTATAAATTTTTTGTAGAGTACCAAGTATCATAATTTTATCATTAAGTGGAGGAGGAATTAGTGCAGTACCAATTCCTTTAGCATCTCGCCAATGATCTATAGCGTTTATAAAAAGAGTATTAATATCCATTTAATATTTTATTTTTTATCTAATATTAATTTAATTTCTGTTGAAGATAAACAGTGACCAACTTGAAATGAAAAAGCATCACTCCATACTCTACAACAATTAGAAATAGTCATATCAGTACGTAATCTATTCATATATTTAAAATCATGTATATTATCTGGAAAAATCCAGTTAATATCATCACAATAACCTATAAGTTCTGTTGGTCTATATTTATTGTCATTTCCTTTAGTTCCACCAACTAAAGCCATTAATCTCCAACCACTATCATGTTTTCTGTTAGTAGGAACTATTAATATCCAAGTATACTTTCTTACTTCACTAAATGGCTTTTGAGGTAAAGCTAATAATTCTTTTCTCTTAGCAGTACAAACATCATTAATCATCATCAAACAGTGTTAAATATTGTTGAGAATATGTACGAAGAAGAACTTTACCACTTACAGTACCATTACTTTTATTTCCTTTTTGATTAGGAGATATACCAAGTTTAATTGGATCTATAATCTTATAGGCTTCGTCGTAATAATATTTATAATTGATATTTCTTTCTTCAATAGATTTATCATCAAGAGAGTTAAGAATTTGAACTGGAAGTCCACTTGCTAATCTACTTCGTTTATTATCAATTTTGTTTTCTTTTTGAATAATAACACCTTTAGTAGAAACATAAAATCGTACATGACGCTGACTATGAACAGTTTTTACTTGTCCGTTTTCCATAACATCATATACAATTTCAAATTGTTTACCTACATTCTGAGTTTTACAAAAATCAAGAATATCTGTATGCTCTTTTAAAGTTTGCATAACAGGTTTATTGTATCTAAAGAAGTTATATACAGCAAGAGCTACAATAGGCATATCATAACCTTTTCTAAGTTCTTTAAGATATTGTTTAGGGTCAAGAGAACCTTTATATTCTACTGATTCTTTTTGTTTTTTAACATCCCATTGAACATCAAAATAATTATTGACATCACGAGAAACTATTTCAATATATTCTTCATAATCAGCACCCATTTTGTTAAACTCATTCCATCTGTCTGTAATGTCTTTGTAAACATTAAATTTATCACGTGGAAGTTTAATAACAATACCATCAGTATTAGCAGATATTACATGAATACCATTTAATTCAAGTTCTTCAATTAAAGTCATAGTCATTAATTGGCCATTTATAGTAACTTGCATTTGTGCAAATCTATCATAAAGAAAGAATAAATCACTTCCAAGTTTTCCATATATAGAATTAATAACAATCTTTAGAGCTTCAGCGGCAACCTTGTTAGGTACACCTTCAATAACATTTACATCTCCACCATGTTTACATTTAACACGCGTATCTTTAAGATAAGATATCATTTTAGTAAAACTTTTTTGATGAAGATGTTTAGGAGCTATATTATAACTAATCATTATACTAGGATAATAACTAGTATAATCATGATGTAAATATACATATTTGTCATCGGATATACAAATACGTGGAGGATCTACAGAATGAATACCACCTGTAGCTAGAGTATAAGTAGTACCATAAAAAGTAATTTCTCTGCTAAAAGCATCTTTATTTGTATGATAAATACTTACTTTTTTCATATCTTCAAGCAATGCTTGAAGTTCAGGAGTTTTAAACTTAATATGGGGAAAAATAATCTTATTAAAAGAAAGCTTAGTACGTTCAGTTCTTTCTTTAAAGAATTTATCTTTATGAAGTCCACTCATATCAGAATAGAACTTAACAGTAAGTTTATCAGCAATATTAGCTCTAGCAGAAGATAAAACATTTACTCCAAATGCTGCGGTAATACTATATCGTAGTCTAATTTCATCAGGAAAGAGTCGAGCCATTTCACACACTATAAATACATCGTTCTTATTGTATTCAAGCATAGGTTCGACATATTTAGGCATTACATATCTATCAAAATCATTAGTAATAAGTTTATTTAATTGCTCGGCATTATAATTATGATACTTTATAATATCTTTACGATAAAAAGCATCATTTTCTTCTTCATCTATTGGAGGAAGATTAAAATCAAGCAAATTATACCACTTAAGATTGATAGATGTTTGTTTAAGAGATTTACCAAATTTTTGACGTTCACCTGTATCTTTATCAATATTAACTGTAGCACTATGAAGACTAAATACTTGTTGAAGATCTACAGTAGCATAAGGAAGTCTATACTTTCTAATCATTTCAAGCTCCTTATCTTCATAAAATGCAGATTTATCAGATTGAAGTCTGATAATTTTATCACTAATTTCTTTAAGTTTCTCTATAAGATATTTAGTTTTATCAAATCTATTATAATACATAAGAAAAGCCTTAATCATCAGGTCATCATAACCTAAATTATTAAAACCATACAAATCATATCTAATAGGTATTTGATAAACTTCACCTTCTGAAGAAGTCTTAGTTTGATAAGTAGCTTGCATTTGATTAATATAAGATACAAGTTCTAACAATTGACTATCATTTGTATCACTTATCCAAAATATATCAGATTGTACAGAATCTAATCTTTTCTTAATCTCTGCTACAGATAATTTTTCAGTAAGAGGTACAGGTTTTCCATCTTCGTTAACACAATCAGCAAACTTATCAAAATAATCTTTCATATCAATAAAAGTTATACTGAAAAGATTAATAAAGATTTCAACATCCATTCCTTTACTTATAATCATAGTAATATAAAATTATAGTCAAACATACAATTACTTATACATTTATACCAATGTATAAGTTTTTCTTTAAATGTTTCAAAAAGTTTATTATCTCCATATTTAACAAGCGGAGAGTAATTAACAAAATATCTTCTATCATTAGGACTTACCATAATTGTATCAAGATATTCTGTTATATTACAATTTAAGAATCTTCTAGCAGCAGTTCCTAAAAGTAATATATTCTTAAAATCATATTTCCTTATATCATTAGCAAACCAATGTAAACATTTATTATATGTTATATTGTCTACTTCACATGATATTTGTTCATTACAGCGAATAAGAGGAACAATAAATAAGTTGGAATCAACATCCCCCGTAAGAGAAATGAGAACTTCTTTAATTACCTCAACTTGAGATGAAAAAGACATACTTTTACCTTTATAAGCCTTATAATCTACATTAGGTACAACAATACAATTACCACTAAAAGGATTGCCGACCCCATGTAGATTATAAGACTTGGTGTTGTATAATCTTAAAGCACAACCTTCACAGACTGACATAATACATTATTCGGTATAAGCAGGACCATTCATACCAGCTTTAGTATATTGAGCATAAATATGCTTAAGTCTACGAATACCCATAGTAGTATTTGTCTTCAAACGAAAAGCACTCTTACTACCAGTATGTTTACCAGTTGTATAACCGGCAGCTTGACGAATATGTTCTTTATGAATACGATGTGCAGCTTCTTCATTAATAACAGTTTCACTATTGTTATAAGTAACGTGTTCTTTTCTGTAATTACTATAAAATTTTGACATAATATTTCCTCCTTAAATTTTAAGTTTACATATTGTTTAATTAATTTTAACATCATTTATTAAATCATAAAGATGTTGTCCTTCATTACAAATAAACTTAAAATGTCTATTTGTTATATCTTTGAATATTATTTCAACAGAATTATTGAATGCTTTCCACATATTAACTTTAGCACGACTTTCAGCAATTCTTTTACCTTTTATTACATTATAGGTATCATCGACATTACATCTAGAAACACCTACAGAACGTTGTATATTTCCAGTTATTGGATTAATTCAACGTATAATACATTTTATTTTAAAATCTTCACATTCAGTATAAAGAATAGAATCAATTTTAATATGAAGTTTCATTTTCTTTTATATTATATAAAATTAGTTTCCAAATTTTAAATAAAGTTTATTTCTACAACGTGAACAAGCAACATAAAGTCTACGATTAATTTCTTCTGCATCAGTATAAGGTTGTCCATATTTATTATAAACAATATCATTTACATCAACTAAAGCAGTATCAAAAGTAGAACCTTGTGACTTGTGAGCAGTTAAACTAAATCCATAATCTAAATCTCTACTATAAATGATGGAACCATTTACAGGATTAGCAATGTTAGTAAGTAGTAAACAACTTTCTTTGAAAGTATAATAATCTCTCCATTTTTGAGCACGAAGTTTCATACTGCTAGATTTAGCAGCATTAATCATACTATCAGATATTTGAACATATTTACTAATAGTGAAATTATCTTTATGGTCAAGTACAAACAGAGGAGTTGTAACTTTACCTCCGTGAATAGCTATGAAACGCACAAGAAAGCCTTTTAATTCATAAGTAGGATGAACATAATTTACAACATCTTGTAAAATATATTCTTCACTATTAGCAATAACAACTTCATTAAATTGGTTTACAATTGTAGTATAACTAATAATAAGATCATTTTTTGTAATAACAGATTTTTCTGCGTCTTGAATAATACTATTACGTATGAATTTATTCCATGAAGAAACACACATATTAGTATATCCTATAACTTTAGCAAAATCTACATTACGAGTAAGTTCTTCATCATTAAAATTAATAGATACGATTTCACCAAATTCTTGAGGATTGCAAACTTTATATCCTTTAGTATTAAATTCATCGAATTGTTCTTTAACTCTAGAAATATGCTGAAGGAAATTAAAAGTTTTATGTTCAATATCATACCTTAGTAAAGAAAGAAGATATTTAACAGGATTATCCTCTTCTTGTCGAACAATTTGTGTTAAGTTATAACATTTAATAGCTTTAAAAGCAGGACTATATTTTTCACCTACAGGAGCTAATTGAGAAGAATCTCCTATATAAATTAATTTGCAACCTCTAGATTTACAAGTTTTTTCAAGGAAAGTACAAAGTCCACGATTAATCATAGAAGATTCATCTACTATATAAACTTTGTACTCTCCTATCTTAATTCTACCTTTAGGATCAAAAGGAGGATTATTAATATCAAATTTTTCTACATCAAAATTAAGTCTAAGACCTAAATCAGATTGAAGTGTATTTGTTTTGACATTAGTGATTCCTATACTTCCTGCTAAAACTCGACAAGCTTTATGTGTTGGTGCAGCAAGACCTATTTGTGAATAAGATAAATTACAATTTTTAATAAGAGCTTTCACAAGATATGTCTTACCAGTACCAGCAGGACCAGTTAATGCACGTTTAAAATCATTAGAATTATAAGGACTATTTATAAAATTTATAAGTTCTATATATGCATTATTTTGGTCTTTAGTAAAATTTAGTGTAGAAACACTATCTTTACCATTTGCTTGACTAACTTTAGTTATATTCATTCTTCTTCATCTTTCTTTATTTTATTTGTCATTATTAATAAATCGCTACATTCTTTTATAGTTCCTTGATAAACAGACATATCAAATTTAGATATTCCATCTATTTTAACAATATGTCCAGAAAATACACAATTTTCACATAAAGTGCAATAACTTACTATATTTCCTGGATACAGTTCTGCTTCTAAATCTGTACGTATTACACGAACCCAATGTCCTGTTTTATCTTTATTTACCCTAAATACATTATTTCTTCCTTTAAGTTCAAAAGATTTTTCAGTAAAAGGAAGAATCGTTATTTCTTTATATCCTTCAATTCCTTTTGTATTGATTTTAGCAACCCATTGATTATTTTCATCTTTAATTGCAATACAATACAAAATTTTAGTTAAAGGTTTATAAGTACTATGAATCTTTTTAGGTTTAACTACAGGTTTAAATGTAAAACCATTAGTAGGAACTTTTAAAGTAAATACCGGTTTCATAACTTATTTCTTTTGTGATTTCTTACTATTCTTATTAGTAAGTTGACGCTGTTTAGAAGCTTTTTTAGCATCACGAAGTTCTTTCTTCTTTTCATTATTATTATAATTATTTTGGTTTATAAGAAAAGTATCTCCCCAAACCAAAGTATAACCACAATAATGTGTAAGAAAATCAATACGTCCCCAACTCTTATTACCTATAATTAAAGAATGGGAAGCATGAATAAGTTTTTGAACAGGATTAACTTTAAACTTTTTGTTCAAAACTTGAACATCTTGATTTTCATCATGTTTTTTAGCCATTTTACAATCAATTTTAAATTAATAATTAATAATTAAGCTATCATCATCAGTATATCTTGCTTAAGGATATAGACTAGCAGTAATAATACTACTAGTTTCGAATTTATATTAATAATCAGTACAAAATGCAAGTTTAATTGTATCTTCACCAAGAATTTCTATTGCTTGTTGAGCAAGTTTTACCGATTTAAAATAAACAAAAGCATTTTGGTCTGAAATATTACCATCAATTCTTAAGTTTGAATTATCATTAATTCTTATTCCTAAATAATGATTAACATAATAAATATAATATTTATGTTCGTCATAATTATTCCAATCAGGTTGCCAATCACCATTAAGATATTTAGCAACATTCATGAATTTATTGATAGCAAGAAGTTTCTTGGCTTGCTTTTGAGAAGTACAATTAGTTAAATCAGTTGCATTATTGTTAAGAATATAACTATTCCCTTCTATATTACCACGCCCTCCTATAAAAAAATAATTTTTAGAAAACAAACTTCTTGCCACATCTTCATAAGTAATTTTCTTTTCTTTTTCAACAATGGTATAAGTATTACCATCTTGTTTAAGTTCACAGTTATCTGGAACTTTAATTATTATTTCTTTCATAATTTGTTATATATTATATCAATTAATTTAAGAGGTAATCTTCTGTTATTTGTGTATTCATAACTATTCTTCTTTTTGTGTTTCCTTTAATAATTCTAAATCAATATAAGCTTTTATATAATGTGTAATATCTATTTCTCTGCGTATAGTACGAAGTTTTACTAATTTATTATCTTTATAAAAATAAAAATGTATTCCATGCATAAGTCTTGATGCTGCAATAACATCAAATCCTTTATATGAAAATGTTCTTAAATGGACACTATCATAACCATGTTGCTTAAGATAGTTCAATTTTTCTTCAAGAGAATATCTTGCATTTCTTTCAAATCTTGTCATAGAACTTATTTTTAATAAGATTGATTACATATAGATGATTCATCCACATCAGAAATATAGAGTGTTTTATCTTTAGTATTTAAATAAAACAATTCATCAGTAATATCAGTACTATCAACATCAAGAAATTTAGTCCCTTGAAAATCTGCATCATATCTATAAGGAACTTTTACAACAAAATCTCCAGCATTATTTAAATCTCTTAGTTTTGTAAGTTTTTCGATATATTCATTAAGTGTCATAATTTTTATTTTATTTTAGATATAATCTTTTTTTTTTGCCTCTCTAAGACCATCAATAATACCACCAATTTGTGCCTCGCAACCTCGTGCAAGAGGAGTTTTCAAATCTTCTTGATATTTTTTTTTATCAATTCGTCAATCTTATGTTTTGCTTCAACTTTTGTCATATCTTATTATCCTTTAATTCTTTCTTTAATAGATTTAAGCCAAGAACAACATTTATTAATAGTGTCTTTGTTATCATAATAATGTTTAATGGTATATTCAAGACAATGTAAAAATGTGTCATCCTCTTCACTCCATTCAAACTTTTGCTCAATCTTCTTCAACTCTTTCTTATCAGCATCCCACTTATACCCTGCTTCTTTCATCTTAGCAAATAAGAGGTCACTCTGTTTTTTAGTAGAAGGTTTAACACTTCTAATAGACTCCAAAAAATATTCTAAGTTATCATTCACATTTATTGTTTCATTATCTTTTTCAAGAGCAATATAATATTTGCATCCATAATCCTCAATCTCTTTAAAAATGAATATGGAGTTATCGGAAGCAGTAAGCACATCACCATCTTTTGCATCTCGGATTGTCCAAAGATGACACGATTTATCAGTTTTAGTTATATCATATTTCAAAAGACGATTATCATCTAAAACACGATAAACATACATATTATCATCAATTCCATCTATGTGCATGATAAAACCATGTTTGTTGATAATGTAATCACCAACCTTGAACTTAGGCTCAAAATTATCAGCCGTCTTCTGTTCAATTTGCTTTTCAAACCAATTGTATTTACCCTCACTTGTTAAATATTCATATCCATTTCTCTTATACCACTCTTCCATCCATGAGTTAGTTTCAACTTTTAAGCGGATTTTAGATATTCCAAATGTTTTAGCAACCTCTACAGCTGCTTTTAGAATCTTTGACCCATAACCACGTTTTCTATTACATTCTTCAACAAATACACTTGACAAATAAAGTGTATAATCATTATATTGATAAAATGCAAAACGCAATAATATATCATCATTTATATCGAACTTCATCTCACCTTGTTTTTCAAGCCAAGTTTTTAGTTGCTTTGTAGTACTCTTAGAAAGTTCAAATCCTCTACCTTTCTCGATAGCGTCATTGCAACAACTAAGTAGATATTGTCTAAACATATCGCCTTCGTATTCTTTGAGTTCAGGATATTTATATTCTATAAAATCTACTAATTTTTTGTTATCTTTATTAGCAGTTTTTATTTTCTTAATATTTTCAATAGCATCTTCATATTTCTTTTTGTAATCCATAATTTTATATTTTATTTAATTATTATCAATAATAAAAGAAGTAAGACTTATATAGATATGGTAACTATATGACATCGAATATTATTAATCCTACTGCAATTATCGGCTGCAGAACCTTAATTTCATCTTACTTCTTTAATAGCAATATTATAATTATTAAATTGTTAATACTTTAATAGTATCATCTTCTATAATAATATTTTCTTTTAAATCTATAAAAACTTTAAAATCTTTAGTAAATAAAGTTATATCAGGAAATACACAAGTATGTTCAATTATAATATGTAGTCTTTCTAAATCAAAGTCAAAATGTTTTTGAAAGCATTTTTTGCTTGTTTTTTAGTTTCATTATTAATGTCACCTAACATTCCATGATACCAATAAGAACCATCTTGATGTTGTTCTAAATAATCATAATATTTTTTCATAATTTTAATATTAATTTTAGTTGTCCTACGAAGATTCGAACTTCGACAAGCAGAACCAAAATCTGATGTGCTACCATTACACTATAGGACAATAGTTATTTAGTTAATTTATTTATTAATTTCAATTCATTAGATTTTAAAGTTTCACCACCAGCTTCTATATTAATTTTATAAGTCATTAAAATATCTTTTAACAATTTATATTCATTAAGTTTTAGAGTTATAGTTGCTGTTTTTTCAATATTATTTATTAAAGCCATAATTTTAATATTTTAATTAATATTGTACTCCGTATGGGATTCGAACCCATGATTTTAAGAATGAAAATCTTATGTCCTAGACCTACTAGACGAACGGAGCGTATAATTTGCAGAGTATTTTAATATATACTACTTTTGAGAATTAAAGCGACACGACGCTCCAAAACATCGTATATCAAAGAACTCTCTCTACAAATTATATATTACAAACAATATAACAACATTTATTTAGAGTTCTACCTAAAATTTTAACTTCAGTAAAACAAGTAAAAGTTCTTGCAATTTTTTCTGCGTGTTCTTTATTTTTTACAGAACCTATACAAACATATTTATTTGTAACTTTATAACCACTAGATGTTTCTTTATCAAATTCTCTTTTATCAATAACAAAACAAAGCATAATTTTGTTTTATTTTTATTTTTCTATTTTTTATTTCTGAGGCTTAAATTTAATTTATGATAAGTTAATCATAAATTGTATTATAGTTTAACAGCATTAGAATTTTATATGTCTATTGGCTTATTTTACGTCAAATTTACAAATAAAATGCAAATAAAACCAATACTTTATTAATATTAGTAATAAAAGTAAGGGTAGGAAAAACAACTATTATAAGGCAAGCACGAAAACTTATAATAATAAATGTTTAACCTACCCTTTTAGATAAATTAGAATATGAAGTACAGTATTATTACAGAAATAATAACACAAAGAATAGCAACGAAAACTTCAGCAACATTACGTTGCTTTTTAAACTTATTAGCATTGATTTGTGCTTCAACTTTCTCAGAAGTAATATCATCAATAGTTTCTTGATATTCTTCTACTTTTTTGTTTGCTACATCTAAATCATTATACATTGAAGAAACAGCATAATCTTTTGTTTTGATTGTTGCTTTCAATTCTTCAATAATACCATGAAGAAGTTTTTCTTCATCATCTTTACGCAGAATCAAATTAACCAATTCTGCCTTTGTTTTTTTCATAAGAGTACTCATAATTTAAAACGTTTTAAGTTAATAATTATTTATTCAAATTGAATATCAGTTTCTTCTTTTTGAATTTCTTGTTCGCCTGGATAGGCTTCATCATAGTCTTGATTATAGACATCAGAATCTATTTCAATACTATATTCGTTGTCATCATTAAAAGTACGCATAACAGTTTCAAATATAATATTGCAAATATAATATTGCAAATATAAGAAATAAATTTCAATTTCTCTTACGGGCGAGGAAGAATTAACAATAATTAACTTTTATTCTTTAATTCTTCCAAGTTCTTTAAGAATAGTATTTTTAATTTCCTCGCTAACTTTACGTTTTCTATCTATACCATTCTTATCTTTAGCAAGAAAATATACATAATT
>JAZSIL010000088.1:0-18542 GCA_045533785.1 Bacilli bacterium | reverse complement strand
AGTAAGTGTTTTTCTTGTTATTTTAATTTTGATTTAAAACTTTATAGTTTTGAATTCAAAAAAATATAACATTCAGAACATAAAAATGGAATTTGATTAACTCAAAATTAAAACTATTTATTTTTAAATTAAAACCTTTTTTAGTAAAAAGTAATTAAAAACATTCATTAGTTAAAATTAATTTGTTTTATTTTTAAAGTTTTTTTAGTAAGAGACCATAGTAAAGAGGTGGTGAAATTTTTTATGTATTTATGTATTTATTTTTTTATGTACCACAGTTTTTTAAATTGTCAGCTACTGAATTTAACTTTTTTGGGAGGGTAGAAATGACGCTTTTTTTAACAAAACAAAATGTGGCTTTTTTTTGATTTTACCCCCCGGGGAACGAATAAGTTTTAACTTTTTTAACGAAATTTCAAAAAAATGCCCTTTTTTGAGCTGATTTTAGATTTTAAAATACTTTTTTTTGTTGCACTACAAGTTGAATTGGGTTTTTTTGATTTTTTTAAAAAAT
This sequence comes from Bacilli bacterium, assembly GCA_045533785.1. Taxonomy (GTDB): domain Bacteria; phylum Bacillota_I; class Bacilli_A; order ML615J-28; family CAG-313; genus UBA1737. The sequence goes on along the minus strand of JAZSIL010000088.1, from coordinate 18,028 downwards.
TTAGAAAAAAGAGGAAATACATTTTTATGGTTGTATGTATATATTTTTGTAAATAAATATTGCTATTTGCTTGATTAATTTTTTTATACTTGATATACTATAATCGTATAAAACAAAGGAGGACATTAAAATGAATAATTTTCCAAAAAAGAGAACAAACCCTTTTGAAAAGCCTATCGCTGCTGCAAAAGAAGAAAAAAACGAAACTGTTGTAAAGGTTGAACCTGAAATCGAAGAAGAAGTCGAAGAAATAGAACAACAAGACGAAGAAATTGAAGAATATGTTGAACCTGTTGTGGTTGTAAAGAAGCCAGCGCCTAAACAACCTGTCAAACAAGCACCTAAACAACCTAAATCTAGTTCACGTAATTCTAACGTTTACGTTGAAAGCGATAATAGGTTAAAATACACAGCTACAATGGATCGTGAATTAAGAAGAAGAATTAAAATTGTGTGTGCAACACGCGAAATCATGTTCTCACAATTCATTGAACAAGCATGTATCGAAAAATTAAATAGAGAAGGAGATCGTTAATTATGCCAATTGTCTCAACATTCTGTAAAAAAGGTGGTGTAGGTAAAACTACATTCCTTGGATACCTAGCACACTACTATGCTAATCAAGGTAAAACTGTTTTAATTATCAGTGCAGATGATCAAAATAGTATTTTCAAAATTTTCGGTTGTGAAAGTTTTGTTACTGCAAACGATGATGATTTCTTTGAAAATCTTTTAATAGGAGAAAAGAAGCCTGAAGAAGTAGTTTTTGAAGCAAGACCTGGTATGTATTTAATGAAAACCTTAAATACAGATAGACTTTCTATCAATTTAACGCTAAAAAGATCTGAAGAAAAGAAATTACGTAATTTAATCGAGGATTTTACTAATTATTTTGACTATATTTTTGTCGATTTCCCACCTTCAAGTAGTCGTTTGACTGAAATTTTGCTTGACATCAGTGAAAAGATACTTCTTGTCGTGGGCTTAGATCCGCTTGGAATTGATGGCTATAAGAACACAATTCAGTATTTCGTTGACTGTGACATCGAAATTAGCAAAATTAGCCACATAATTCCTATCGGATACCACCCAATTAAGATCACTCCAAACAAGGCTTTAAAAGATTTAAAAATTCTAGCTCAAAATTACTCTCCAGACGCTATAATTGCCACTCCGATTAAAGATAAAGCTGTAATCCAAAATTTACAGTCAGAAGGCATCTCTGTATTCGATAATCATACTATGAAAGACAAATTTCATCAAAAAAATCTAAACGAGATTTCAAAAGACCTTACTGAAGTGTACAAATCTATCATTTTATAGGGTAAAAATAACAAAAAAAGCACCATTTAAGGTGCTTTTTCTATTTTTAGAACGTTCTAACTGGAATTAGTAATTGTTTTAATTCTGGATTGTCTTCACTCGTAATAATTGCTGGTCTTATCTCTCCTCTAAAATACATTATAATTTCTTGTGTTTCAAATGCCTTTAAAGCATCCATAAGGTATTTTGTAGAGAAAGCAATTTGAAAATCTTGGTCTTCGCTTACTTCAATAGGTGTTAAACTTTCTACAACTCTACCAATTTCTGTAGAATTTGATGAAATTTCAATATTGTTTGAATTCTTGGAAAGAGAAAATTTAACAAAACTGATGTTTTCTGAATCGATAAACAACGAAGCTCTATTTACAACTGAGATTAATTCTTCACGATTTAATTTAATACTTAATAGAAAATCGTTAGGAATTAAGCTTGATGTGTCAGGATAACTGCCTTCAACAAGTCTTGACATAAACGAAAGATTTGAAACTTTAAATAAGACTTGGTTATTGGAAATATACACTTTTACATCGTCGTTATAATCATTTAAAATTTTACTGAATTCCTCTAATGATTTACAAGGAATATTGATTTGAATTTTTGAGTTAAAGTCTGAACTAATATTAGCTGTTCTTCTAGCTAATCTAAAACTATCTGTTGCGATAACAGTAAGTTGATTTTCTTTTATCGTTAAATTAACACTAGTTAAAATAATTCTTTCTTCTGAACTAGAACAAGCAAAAGCTGTTTGTTTTACTATTTGTTTCAACTCTTTACTATTGAAAACTATTGGTTGAGAGTTAAGATCAAAATTAGTATTAGGGAAATTATTTTTTTCATATGCTCTTAATGTGAAATCTGAATTCTTAGAAAAAATTTTAATTGTAGTTTCATCGAATAATGCTACTTCAACTTTGTTACCTTCAATACGTTTTACAATATCTACAAAATATTTACCTGGTACAACACATGAACCGTTTTCTATAATTTCTAAATCATCAGATACTTCTAAAATAACTCTAACAGAAATCTCTTTGTTAGTTGTTATAAAAGTTAATACATTATCTTTAGCTGTAATTTGAATTCCCATTAAAATAGGTAATGGTGTTTTATTAGACAAACCTTTAGATACACTTTGTAATGTGCTATCTAATAAAGTTCTTGAAATTTCGAATTTCATTTTTTACTCCTTTATTTATATTATTATTATTTCTTTATTATTATTAGCAATGTGGAAATGTGGATAACTAATTAAACTTTATATTGTTTATCTAAATTTGAAATTAGATTATCTACATCTTCTTTTATATTAGGATCTGTTTTTATAGCTTCTTGTATTTTTTCAAAAGCATGAGAAATAGTAGCATGATCTCTTCCACCTAATGCAGCACCTATCGCTGTTAGAGTTTGATTATATTTTGTTTTTAAAATATAAACAGTTAATTGTCTTGCGTAAACATACTCTTGCTTTCTAGAAGGACTAGCTAAATCTTTAACGTTTATGTTAAAGTAGTTTGCTATTATTTCTTTAATCTTTTCTATATGAAGTTTTGTTCCACTATTAGACGATGATTTTGTTGTTGAAATAATAGCGTCTAATGCTAAAACTGCGTTATCATAATTAAAGTCGATATTAAAAGAAACACAGTAAGAAATAAATCTTCTTAAAGCTCCTTCTAAATCACGAACATTTTCATCAAAATTTTCTGCGATATAAGTTATTACGTTAGCTGGTACTTCGTCAGTATCTGAAATTAAAAATTTTAATTTACCACGTAAGATAGCTTCTCGTAATAATTGATTAGGTTTCTTTATATCGGTTTGCATACCCCAGCTGAATCTAGATTTTAATCTAGCCATAATGTTTAATTCGTTTGCAGGACAGTCAGATGTTACGATTATTTGTTTATTATTTTCAAATAAATATTCAAATAGTTTAAAAAACTCATCTTGCGAACCATGTCTATCAGCTAAATATTGAATATCATCTACTAAAAGTAAATCAGCAGAACGATAGTAATTATCAAATTCATCAGCAATAGCAGTGTTTTTTTGATTTTTGTTTTTTGCTTTATAAAAATCTTCAACAAATTGTTGAGCAGTAGTATAAACTACATTCGTATTAGGGTTGTTTTCTAATATATAATGACCAATTGCTGTCATTAAGTGAGTTTTACCTAAACCTACATCACCAAAAATATAGAAAGGATTTATTGTAACATGAGGAGATTCGGCAACCTTTACTGAAAAAGTAAATGCTTCACGATTAGCTTCACCTGTTATAAAGTTGCTAAAAGTGTATTCTGCACGTAAATTTCTTCTTTTTATTACAGTTGTTGTGTTCTGATTAATCTCTTCTTTAGGTTGATTTTTATTTTGCTCCTCAACTTCAGCTTTCGAGATAAAACCAAAACTCATTTTTTCTCCAGCAACTTGAGATAAAAGTTCATTCATTTTTATTAAATAAAACCTTTTAAGTCTAAAAATATCTAACGAGTTATTTACTATTAAATAAATAACGTTATTTTGTACTTTATATATTTCTGTTATTGGTGCAAATGTTTGATTGAAGGTCGCTTCGTTATTGGATGCTTTTAACATTTCTTTGACTTGCTCCCATAATTCTATTTCTTTATACATAAATTCACCTCTTTATTTATAATATCATAAAAATCAAAAAAAAGAAAATAATAAGTATATTTATTTTTCCCACATACTTATAAACATTTTATTAACAATAATAAAAAAAAGATATCTTCAAGTTTTCCACAGTTGAAATGTGGATAATTATGAATAATATCTTTTACTTGCAATAAAATAAAAATAATGGTAAAATATCACAAGAAGAGGTATATTATGAATAAAATTTTAAAAATATTAATTTTAGTTGTGTATACATTTGCTATTTTTGCTGTGGCATTTTTGATTGTTTCACTTACAAATAAAGGTCCCGCTTTTAGTGAATATACAGATAAGTCATCAGATGAAAATATCGCTCTTGTAACACAAATTATCGAAAAAAGAAAAAACAGTGAACAAAACGGGACTGATTATGAAAAAAGTACTTATGATCTTTATTTTTCTTTAAAGAAAACATCTACAACAATTGATTTAAAAAATATTTACATTTATGTGGCTGTTGAAACAGATGAAGGCATTAGATACGTTCAATCGTCTACTGCTAAAGATTTAACAAGTACTAATACTATATTATCTACTATAAGTATAACTAATTCATCATCTGGCAGTTTTGCGGTGAATGAAGTTACAAAAGAAGATGATGTAGTTAAGCATATTAATAAAATACCTGAAACTTTATATGTAAGAGTATCATATGATAAAGTTGTTGATAAAGAAAACATTCCATTTGAATTAAATTGTAAAATTAACTATGATGACATAACTAAAGAAAGTTTTGAAGGTTATGAACAAAGAGGAATTGTTACTACAAGTTCTAACTCAACTGATTATATATCATATAAAGAAGATGTTGTACAAATCAAATTCTTAAAAATATTTAACGAAGAAGAAAATTCTGTTGATTATAGTGATTATCGTATATCAACTGTTAAAATTGTAAAAAATAATTTACCTGAAAATGTTTCTATGAAAAAAATTAAATTAGAAGTATTTGCAGAAATAACAAATGAAGAATTATTAACAAAAAAATATTTTTCGAAATATGTTAAATTATTTGTTTATGAAGGTACTATGATAGCAGATATCAATAATTCAAGAACTGCATCGTTAGCTGAAGATTACAAAGTTGAAAAAATCTATTTCAACCTTGAAGTAGAATTAGATAATGGCGAAGTAAGAAATTCTAAATTTTATGTTTTAACTTCTGATTTATTAGATAAGTAGTATTACAGACATTGGTTCGGTTGAACTGATGTCTTTTTTTATAAAGAAAGATCGTATTTTGAAAATATTTTTCTTATATAATATGTATATTATTTCTATTAAGCAAATTTATTGATATTATATATAAAATAATGTATAATTATAAAAGCATGGTTTAATAATTGGAGGTGCTCAGATATGAAAAGAACATACCAACCTAATAAACGTAAACATAGTAAAACTCATGGTTTCCGTGCTCGTATGTCTACAGCAAACGGAAGAAAAGTATTAGCACGTAGACGTTCAAAAGGTAGAGCTGTATTATCAGCTTAAGAATATTTTATCAAAACTAGGACCACTTCTTGTCACTTTCTTACACAAGGAGTGGTCTTTTTTTTGGAAAATAGATAAGGATGTAAAATGAAAAAAGAAAATAGAATAAAGAAAAATGAAGAAATTGCCAAAATTGTTTTAGGAAAACAAAAAGTAAAAAGCGATTATTTCTTTATTTATTATAAAAAAAGTGATAACGTAACAAGAATTGCAATTTCGGTATCCAAAAAAATAGGTAATTCTGTAAGAAGAAATCATGCTAAAAGAATTATTAGAGAAGTTATAAGACCGAATTTAAAAAAGTTTAATAACATGGATCTTGTTGTTGTCGTGAAAAAAGATTTAAAAGATGTAGAATTTGAAAAAATAACAAATGAAATGTTTCGTTGTTTGACTTTGATTTCTAAAAGATTAGAGAAATAACGAAATAATAGCTTTTAGGAGGAAAAATGAAAAAGAAAATTAATTTTAGTAGATTAACCGTGTTTTCTATTTTAATTATTATGATTTGTTCAATCTTACTTACTTCTTGCGGCTCTAAATATGGAAAAAAGAATGCATATTTAGAATATAGTGCATCTAATTCATCTGGTTGTGGTGGTAATACTCAAATTTTATCTAAAGCTGATTGGATGAAAAATTATATTGAAGAAGGTGTAGAAAGTTCGGTAAGTTCATATTTAGAATATATTAAAAATGAAACATATTATAATCAAGCTGTTACTGAAATTGAAAATATTAAAATAAAAGGTACATTAAACGGTGAGTTATGTAAATATGTAAACGCTCAAGGTCAAGAAGTTGTTGTAAGAACATATTTAGGTAATTTAGAAAGTTTAATTAATAATTATGTTAATAGTAATCATAAAAAAGCTATCGCTAATACAGATGATGATATAAAAATTGCAGAACATTTCCAAGTTTGTTTAATAGAAAATGATATTGAATTATTTAAAACTTATCTTAAAAATATCAATAAAGCTGACATAACATCAATTGACAAGGTTAAGACAGCTTTAAATGGTACTGCAGGATGTTTTGATACATCAAGCGAAAAAGAAGCAATTAACGCATTAAATGATGTCGATAAAGTTGATGATGTTTATTTATTAGGTGCTTTATTCTTAATAAATGTAGATGATAGATTATTAGAAGCAGAACCTGTAAGTTTTAAAGCAAGAACTGTTGGTGAATTCTTTGGTAGTTTCTGGAATAATTTATTTATTTTCCCTGTCGCTTGGGCTTTATATCAAATTTCTTCTTTATGTGGTGGATATTATATCATAGGTTTATTAATTACTACTTTACTTGTTAGAACACTTGGTTGGCCAATTTACGCTAAATCAAATAATATGTCGCAAAAAATGGCTGAATTACAACCTGAACTTCAAAAGATTCAAGAAAAATATGCTGGAAGAACTGATGCAGATTCACAAAGAATGATGCAAATGGAACAAGCTCAACTATATAAGAAAAATAAAATAGGTATCGGAGGTTGTTTAGCTCCATTCTTACAATTCCCAATCTTTATGGCTGTGTATAATGCAATCTCAAGACTTCCTTATACAAAAGTTATTGAAGGATCAAGATATACTTTAAACTGGGCTAACGAATTAAATGGAACTTTATTTGGTATTAATTTATTTGAAGACCGTAATGGTGGTGGTGCTAATCAATTATTTGGTGTAATTATCTTAGTGTTACTTGTTGTTGGAACTCAAATTTTAAGTCAATTCTTATCACAAAGAAGGCAAAAACTTGCTCAAGAAAAACGTCAAGAAGATATTCCTGCATACCGTAGACAAGCATATAACCAAACTCAAAACCAATCAGCTAATACAATGAAGTTCATGTTATGGTTTATGATCTTTATGATGGGGTCATTTGTATGGACTAGTAAAGCAGGTCTTGGTGTATATTGGTTTATCGGTAATATTTATTCAGTGGTTCAAATGTTTGTAAATAACTATTTAAGTGATAGAAAAGCTGAAAATAAAAAAGATAAAGGTGCTACATACACAATTTATCCAAATAAAACAAAGAAATAGAGGGAAGAAAAATGAAACAAAAGAAATATTATGGTAAAAGTCTTCAAGAAGTAGAACAATTAGCAGTTCTTGAACTTGGTGTAGCATTTGATGATTTATACTTTGATGTAATTAGTCCAGAAGGAACTAAAGATGAAGAAATGGAAATTGAAGTAATTGTTGATGCTAATCCAGTAAAAAAAGGTAAAGACTTTTTAGAAAAATTCTTACAAGATGCAAATATTTACGGATTCGTTGAAAGAAAAATGCGTGACAATGTTGTTGAATACTCAATTACAACTGAAGATGCAAATGGAGCTTTAATTGGTTATAATTCTCAAACATTAAATGCTTTACAATTAATAACTTCTTTAATTGTTAATCAATATTTTGATCGTGAAAATGAATCCGGTTTAATCGTTAAAGTTGATGTTGGTGATTATCGTAAATCACGTGATGAAAAATTAGAAAAATTAGCAGTAAGAGTAGGTAGAGAAGTTGCAAGAACAAAGATTCCTGTAAAACTTCGTTATATGAATGCTTATGAAAGAAAAATTATTCATAATAAATTATCAACTTGGAGAGATGTTAAAACTCATTCTGAGGGTGTTGAACCAAGAAGATATATTGTAGTTGAACCTAAATCAGCTGATGAATAAAAAATAAGAGTAAAAATTTCTTAAAAAGAATTTTTTACTCTTTTTATTTAATAATTTGTAAATGGAAAAATATTTTGTTATAATCAATCTGTTATAAAATGATTATGATAGGTTTGAAGGAGAATTTGAAATGAAAAATTTAAAAACTCTTTTTATGTTAATTATGATTGTTTCTTTAATATTCTTGACAGGTTGCAACGAAAAACATGTTCATAATTATAAAGAAATAATTATAGAACCTACTTGTGCTCAAAAAGGATATAATATTAAGATTTGTGAATGTGGTGATAACTTGATAGAAAAAGAGGTTTCTCCAAGCCATAATTATGAAGAAGTAATTATAGAACCTACTTGCACACAAAATGGTTACATCATCAAGCGTTGCGAATGCGGAGACAATTTTATAGAAAAGGAGCTTTTTCCAAAAGGTCATACACTTGGTGATTGGATAATTGTTAAAGAGGCTACTAAAGAAACTAATGGTTTACAAGAGAAAAAATGTAGCGACTGCGAATATAAAGAAGAAGAAATTATTACTTATAATTATGATGAGTATTTAGATTATTCTTTTGATGAAAATATTGCAGTTGTTACACAAGTGATTGAAAAAAGAAAAAATAGCAATCAAACAGATACTGGTTATGAAGAAAGTGTATATGATTTTTATTTTTATATAAAGAAAACATCTACATTAGATTTAAATGATATTTTCGTTTCTATTGTAGTTAAAACTGAAAATGGTATTAAATATGTTAAATCTACTAGTGGAAGAAATTTAGAAGGTGCAACTACAATATTATCTACTATAAGTATTACTAATTCTTCTGCAGGTGATTTTGCTGTGAATGAGGTTACTAAAGAAGGTGATGCTGTAAAACATATTGATAAAATTCCACAAATAGTTTATGTAAGTGTTTCTTATGATAAAGTAGTTGAAAGACAAGATGTAGCTTGCGAATTAAATTACAAGTTTGAGTATGATGATGTGACAAAAGAATCATTTGATGATTATGAACAAAGAAATATTATTGTAAGTAGCAACAATACTACTCAATATGTAGAATATAAAAATGATTATGTATCAATGAAATTCTTAAAAATTCCAGTCGTAACAAGTAGTGACACTGTTAAATATAGTGAGTATCGTTTATCAAATGTAAAAATCGTAAAAAATAATTTACCTGCAAATACTTCAATTAGTAAAATTAAAATAGAAGTATTTGCGGAAATAGGAAACGAAGCTATGATAACAAAAGACTATTTTTCTAAATATGTTAAGTTATTTGTTTACGAAGGTGCTTTAGCTGCTGATATTACAAATTCTAGAACTTCATCATTAGCAGATGAATATAACGTTGAAAAAGTTTATTTCAATGTTGAAATCGAATTAAGTAATGGAGATAGTGCAAATTATAAATTTTATGTTTTAACTTCTGATTTGTTAGAAAAATAATAATAACCACTTAGTGATTCTATTTGCTAAGTGGTTATTATTTTATATTTATTTCCGTATTTATTTTTATAAGTAAAATCAATATAATTTTGAAGTAAATATATATATAATAAAAAAGAAAAGATGATTCTAGGCAATGAATCATCTTTTCAAAGAAACGAGAATTGAATAAAAATTAAGGTCTCTTTGTAAAATGAATACCTTTGTTTACAAAGAGTACCTAGATTATAGCATAAATTTATATCATTTTTGTAAAATAAACTAGTGAAAATGTTTACACAAAGATTATCTAATGCAAATTTATAAAATATTTGGTATAATAATAATGAGGTATAAAAATATGAGAAATAGTTTAGATGATATTATTGTAGGAATTTCAACAGCACTATCTGAGGGAGCGATATCAATAATCAGATTGAGTGGTAAAGGTTGTATTGAACTTGTTGATAAATGTTTTAAAGGAAAAAAATTAACTAACGTGCATAGTCATACAATTAATTATGGTTACATAGTTGATGAAAATAAAGAAATAATAGATGAAGTATTAGTTAGTGTATTCAAAGCACCTAAAACTTATACAACTGAAGATGTTGTAGAAATTAATTGTCATGGTGGTTTATTTGTTACGAATAAAATATATGAATTATTAGTTGTTCTTGGAGCAAGACCATCTGAGGCTGGTGAATTTACTAAAAGAGCATTTCTTAATGGTCGTATTGATTTAACTAAAGCTGAAGCTGTAATGGATATGATAAGTGCAGAAAATAGTTCTGCTTTAAGAATAGCTAGTAGAGGGTTACTTGGTTTTATTAAAAGAACTGTTGATGATTTAAGAACAAGACTTTTAGACGTTGTTGCTGTTATTAGTGTAAATATTGATTATCCAGAGTATGATGATGTCGAAACGCTTACTACGAACGAAATTAAGCCAGGTATTGAAAGTATTTATAAAGATGTGAATAATTTACTTGAAAAATCTAAAAGCGCAAAATACCTTAAAAATGGGGTTGATACAGCAATTGTAGGTAGACCTAATGTTGGTAAAAGTAGTTTACTAAATGCACTATTAGAAGAACAAAAAGCAATTGTTACTAATATTCCAGGTACAACAAGAGATTTAGTTGAAGCTAAGATTAATTTAGGAAGTGTAACGCTTAATTTAATAGATACTGCAGGAATTAGAGAAACATTTGATGTTGTAGAACAAATCGGTGTATCTAAGTCTTTAAATGTAATTGAAAAAGCAGAACTTGTGTTACTAGTACTTGATGGAAGTGAAGAGTTAACTAAAGAAGATTTAGAACTTTTAGATAAAGTAAAAGATAAGAAACATTTAATTATTGTTAATAAGAATGATTTAGGATTAAAAATAGATTTAACTAAATTAGATAATCCGATTATTATTTCAACTACTAACGAACATTCAATTGATGAGTTAAAAACATCTATTTTAAGCCTTATTAAGGTAGAAAATATCCAAAATAAAGATATTACCTATATAAGTAACGCAAGACAAATAGAAAAGTTAAATTTAGCTAAATTTGAATTAGAAGAGTCATTAAAAGAAATAGAAGAAAATGCTTTTATAGACTTTGTAGATATTCATTTAAGAGCTGCATGGATGTATTTAGGAGAAATAATCGGAGAAACTTCTTCTGAATCGCTTCTTGATGAATTATTTAGTAAATTCTGTTTAGGTAAATAAAGTTTTTATTTTGACAAACGAAGTGTAATTAGATATAATTATTAAAGAAAATATATGTGCGTTGAATAGAAAAGTATAATTAAAGAAAACTAAAAAGGGACTTAACGATAGTGAGACGTTAGGAGTAAGTATTTTATTAGAAATAACATCTATGAGCAAAGAGAAGAAATGATAAAATATTTTAATATTTTATTTGAGTAGAACTCTTCGTAAACTGGCGTTAACAGTAATTAAGGGTAAAAAGAATTTTCTTTTTAAACTAAGGTGGTACCGCGCTTATTTTAGATTAAAGCCTGCTAAATAAACGTCCTTAGAGTAATATGCAGTTAAGTGTATATATATTCTAAGGCTTTTTTATTATTTATAAGGAGAATAAAGATGAAAAGAACAAAAATTAAACAATTATTTTTAGAACAAAAAGAAGGTAGTGTTTTAGTTTGTGCATGGGTAAGAACTAATAGAGCTCAAGCTCAATTTGGTTTTTTAAACGTTAATGATGGCTCATGTCTTTCAAACTTACAAATTGTATACGATACAAAACTTGAAAATTTTGAAGAAATTTCAAAATATCGTGTTGGCGTTTCAGTTCAAATAAAGGGTAAAGTAGTACTTACACCTAACGCAAAACAACCTCTTGAAGTTCAAGCTGAAGAAGTAGTAATGTTAGGGGACTGTCCAGAAAGTTATCCTATTCAACCAAAGCGTCATACAAGAGAATTTTTAAGAGAAAATGCTCATTTAAGAGCTAGAACTAATCTTTTTAATGCTGTGTTTAGAGTAAGAAGTGTTGCAGCAATGGCAGTTCATTCATATTTCCAAAGTCATGGCTACGTGTATGTTCATACACCACTTATTACTTGTGCTGACTGTGAAGGTAGCGATCAAATGTTTAAAATAACTACACTTAATATGCAAAACCCTCCTCTAAATGAAGATGGAACAGTCGACTTTTCAAAAGACTTATTTGGAAAACAATCATTTATTACTGGATCAGGTCAACTTCAAGGTGAAACTTATGCAATGGCATTTGGTGACATTTACACATTTGGTCCAACATTTAGAACTGAAAACTCAAATACAAAGACACATGCAAACGAATTCTGGATGATTGAACCAGAAATGGCATTCTGTGATTTAGAAGGTTTAATGGATGTTGAAGAAGAAATGTTAAAATATGTTATTAAATATGTTTTAGATAATTGTCCTGAAGAAATTAATTTCTTTGATCAATTTGTTGAAAAAGGATTAAAGAAAAAACTTACTGATTTAGTAGATGCTAAATTTGTTAGAATTTCTCACCATGATGTAGTAGATATTTTACTTAAAGCTAATCAAAAATGGGAATTTACACCATCATATGATGATGATATCGCAAAAGAACATGAAAGATATATTACAGAACATTTTAACGGACCTGTATTTATTAAAGACTGGCCAAAAGATATAAAAGCTTATTATATGAAAGTTAATCCTGATGGAAAGACTGTTGCTGCAGTAGATTTAGTAGTACCTTTATCAGGTGAACTTATGGGTGGTTCTCAAAGAGAAGAAAACCTTGATGTTTTACTTAAAAGAATGGAAGAAATGCACGTTGAAAAAGACGGGATCGATTGGTATTTAGACACTAGACGTTATGGTGGATGTGTTCACTCTGGTTTTGGTATGGGATTTGAAAGATTAATTATGTACCTAACTGGTATTGAAAATATTAGAGATGTAATCCCATTCCCAAGAACTCCAAAGAGTTGTGAATACTAAAAAAAGAAAAAGTGTAACGATTTCGTTACACTTTTTTAGTTTATTTTTTCTTTGGTTTTAATTTTTTTGGCGCTTTTTTAGCTTTTGGTTCTTCATCATCTTGCCAAATTAAGTAATATAATACAGCAAGAATACCAGAAATAACAAATGTAATAGCAGCTTCTAAGAAAATGTTCCAGAAAACAAATTTTCCAAATCCAGCTTTATATAAATCGCTAGCAGCGCCTTTAAATACTACACCATTACCTTCTTGTGAATTAAATTCTTTAGCGTCTTTATAAGGATTATCATAAGTTCCACGTACAATTTCCTCTAATTCATCTGTTGTACCATTTTGAATTGCAGTAGTTAAGTCGTCTGAACCACTGTGGAAGATAGAGAATGTGCATTCATCTAATTCATAGAACCATCTTGCTTTAATATCGTTATCTAAATCACTAGTTGTTGATAAAGCTTCAGTCATAGAAGTTAAACGATAAATGTGAGGAACTTCTGTACTAGTTACACCAGCACCTGTTGCGCCATTATCGTAAATATATAGCGGATTACTTGATGCTTGAGTACCAGTATATGAATATTGAGGTTCGTTAGTACCATTTGGTCCACCATATTCAGCATCTTTAACTTCTTGAATCATTAAATCTAGTTTTGTAACACCATAAAGTTCACCTTCACCAGATTCACCTGTACCATCAACAAACATAAAATATAATTTATCCATCATATCAGCTGATTTGTAATTTACATTAAATAGGTAGATATAATAAGCAAATACCCATTCTTCAGCATCTGAGTTATATGTTGTTTGTGCATACATTGTTAGGTCAAACCAACCCGGAATATGTAATATACCGTTACTCCATGTAACACCGTCAATGTGGTTTTTATTATGTTCAGATGGTGTTTCGTTATATTCTTTATTAGAACCGATATCGTAGAATGATAAACCTTCTTTAATAACTCCGTAATTTTCAGAAGTTAATTTCGCATAATTTTCAATTTGTTCTAAAGCACTAACAGATTTATAATCTTCTACATGAAAATAATCATTAGCGAATTTAATTTTTTTCATATCATGTTTGTAATAAGAATAAAGACTAATACCAGTCACACTTCCTACTACAATTAACAGTGCAATAATAAAATGCACTAATTTAAATTTAATATTTTTCACTTTTTCCTCCTAAATATAAAGTTGATATTTAATTTCTGGTTTATTATACCACTTTTTTTTAAAAATATCAAGCATTAACTATAAAAGTTAATATTATTTTAAAAAAATAAAACTTTTAGTATAAAATATTGACATATTATTAAAGATAATTTATAATATTATTGTTAAGGAGGACTATATTTATGTTTTTAGGAAACTTTCAACAATGGAGTGATATTCTTTTTTGGGTTGCAGTAGTCATTGTTGCTGTAATTATAGAAATATCTACCTATCAATTAGTTTCGGTTTGGTTTGCTGCAAGCGCACTCATAGCGATGATTTTGGCGTCATTTAATTGCCCAATTGAAGTTCAAATTATTGTATTTGTCATATTATCAGCTATATTATTTGTTTTAAGTAGACCGCTTATTAAAAAGATTCAAAGTAAAAAATCAGATAATTCGACAATTGAATCGATGATAGGTGAAGAAGTTATTGTAACAAAAGAAATAAAAGTTGGTGAAGTTGGAGAGGTTAAAGCAAAATATGATCGTTATTCTGCGGTTGCTCCTTCTGAAACAAAAGATATTCCTGTTGATACTTTATGTATAATAAAAGAAATCCGTGGGAATAAAGTTATTGTAGAGATTAAATAAAGAAAGGAAATTATAAATATGAATTTATTTTTAGCCGGCATACCAGCTGCAGTAGCAGTGCCAGTAATTATTGTTGTTATTTTATTAATAATTGTTATTTCTAATATTAGAATTGTTCCTCAAACACAAGCATATATTATTGAAAGACTTGGTAAATATTGTAAAACTTGGGGAACAGGTATCCATATGTTAGTACCATTTATTGATAGAGTTGCGGTAGACGTTAGTGCTCCTGCATATGTTCAATCAAAACTAGATAATCCAAGAAAAATTGGGGTTGTAAATCTAAAAGAACAAGTAATTGACTTTGATCCACAACCTGTTATTACTAAAGATAATGTTACAATGCAAATTGATACGGTTATTTATTTCCAAATTACTGACCCAAAACTATATGTTTATGGCGTTTCAAATCCAATCAGAGCATTAGATAATCTTACAACTACTACAATTCGTAATATTATGGGTGGTATGGAATTAGACGTTGCGTTAACTAGTAGAAATGCAATTAATGAATCAATGAGACAAGATTTAGATGAAGCAACAGACCCTTGGGGAATTAAAGTTAAACGTGTTGAGATTAAAAATATTATGCCACCAAAAGATATTCGTGATGCAATGGAAAAACAAATGCGTGCCGAACGTGAAAAACGTGCTGCTATTTTAAAAGCAGAAGGTGAAAAAGAAGCAGCAATTCGTCAAGCAGAAGGTGAAAAAGAATCTGAAATCTTAAGAGCAGAAGCACAAAAAGAAGCAGATATCTTAAAAGCAGAAGCACAAAAACAAGCGGATATCCTAAGAGCAGAAGGTGAAGCAGAAGCTATCTTAAAACTTCATGAAGCTCAAGCTCAAGGTATTGAATTATTAACAAAAGCTGGCGCAGACCAAGCTGTTCTTACATTAAAAGCATATGATGCGTTAGTAAAAGTTGCAGATGGACAAGCAACTAAGATTATTATCCCATCAGAAATTCAAGGTTTAGCTGGCCTTGCGATGTCTGCAAAGGAAATAATGACTGAAACTAAAGAGAATAAATAGTTAAATTTATTGAAAGATTAATCAAAAGATTAGTCTTTCTTTTTATTTTATAAACAAATTATGGTATCATATATATATCTAAGGAGATAAAAAATATGTTTTTACCTGTAAATAAAAAAGAAATGTTAGAAAGAGGTATCACTCAACCAGATTTTGTCTATGTTTGTGGTGATGCTTATGTTGATCATCCGTCTTTTGGACACGCAATAATAAGTAGAATTTTAGAAGCACACGGCTTTAGTGTTGTAATGATGCCTCAACCAGATATATCAAACCCTAATTGGATGCATGAATATGGAGCACCAAGACTTGCGTTTTTAGTTTCTGCTGGTAATATTGATTCAATGGTTAATCATTATTATGTAAGTAAAAAAAGAAGAACGAAAGATTATTATACACCAGGTGGCGTAATGGGAAAACGTCCTGATCATGCGACAATCACTTATTCCAAAGCAATAAAAAAAGCATATCCTGATATACCAATTATTATTGGAGGGGTAGAAGCTTCCCTTAGAAGACTATGTCACTATGATTATATTAGTGATGCTTTAATGAAATCGATACTTTTAGATAGTTTTGCAGATCTTATTTTATATGGAATGGGAGAAAGAAATACTATTGAAGTTGCAGAAGCATTAGATTCAGGGTTAAATATAAGTGATATTATATATGTAAGAGGGACTGTTTGGAAAACAAAAGATGAAGCTATCTTGCCAAACGATGCAATATACTTACCTACATATAATGAATTAAAAAAAGATAAGCTTGCCTACGCAAAAAGTTTTAAAATTCAGTACGAAAATACCGACCCATATATATCTAAGCCATTAATTGAACGTTATGATAAAACTTTTGTAGTTCAAAACATACCATCACTTCCTCTTACAAGAGAACTTATGGACTGGACGTATGGATTAGATTATGAAAGAACATATCATCCAATGTATGAAAGAGATGGCGGAGTTCCAGCTATTATTGAAGTAGAGAATAGTATTACAGTTAATAGAGGGTGTTTTGGTAGTTGCAGTTTCTGTGCTATTACATCACATCAAGGAAGAATTATTCAATCAAGAAGTAAAGAAAGTGTTGTAGAAGAAGCAATAAAGATAACTAAAGGCCCTAATTTTAAAGGGTATATTAATGATGTTGGAGGCCCTACAGCTAATTTTTATCAACCTTCATGTAAAAAACAATTAGAACATGGAACTTGTCCACATAAACATTGTTTACATCCTGATAAATGTAAGAATTTAGAGATAAATCATGATGATTATTTAGATATTTTAAAAACACTTAGAAATTTACCTGGTGTAAAGAAAGTGTTTATTAGAAGCGGTATAAGATATGATTACTTATATTATGATAAAGATGAAACCTTTTTTAGAGAATTAGTAAAATATCACATCTCTGGACAATTAAAAGTAGCTCCAGAGCATGTTAGCAATAATGTATTACACTATATGCAAAAGCCAAATAGTGAACTTTATAAGAAATTTGTAGAAAAATATAAAAGACTTAATAAAGAAGAAAATAAAAATCAGTATTTAGTTCCATATTTAATGAGCAGTCATCCTGGATGTACGTTAAAAGATGCAATTATACTTGCAGAATATATTCGAGATGAAAAATTATACATTGAACAAGTTCAAGATTTTTACCCTACTCCTACAACACTTGCTACTGCAATGTATTATACAGGAGTTGATCCAAGAGATATGAAACCTGTATATGTAGCTAAATCTAAAGAGGAAAAAGCAATGCAAAGAGCTTTAATTCAATATAAAAATCCAAATAATTATGATTTAGTTAAAAAAGCTCTAATTCTTGCTCATAGAGAAGACTTAATTGGAAATGGTCCTAAATGTTTGATTCCAAGAATTAAACCTAGAAATAAATTTGTTGATAAAAAATAATAAAAGCACATTACAGTAAAAGTAATGTGCTTTTTATATTTATAAAAATACGTAAAGGTTTACCTTTTTAAACTAATTAAATTATACAAAATATAGTGTTTCTTGTCAAAAAAAACATCCTAAAAACTAAAATCATATATATAATACCTTTTTTTTATATAAGTTAAAAA
>JAZSIL010000067.1:0-5873 GCA_045533785.1 Bacilli bacterium | reverse complement strand
GTTAAAGCATCAATTTTTTCAACAAGTTTGAATTCTAAAGTATTGTAAGCTTTAGCATTAGGATAAGTAGTAAATGTGAATTCATAAACACCATCTTGACCTTCAGCTAAGATAATATTCCAAACTTCGAAACCATTGTTATATTCATCAGAACCAGTGAATACTACATTACCTTCAGCATCTTTAACGCAAGCAACTTTCTTATCAGCAGCTGTATATTCTTGACCATCATATTCATTAACACCATCACAGTGTTCAACACCAGCCATAAAGCCGATACCTTGTTGACCTTCCCAACCGCCGCCATAGCAGATTTGGAATCTGTCACCAGCATACATTGTTAAAGTAAGTTTATAAACGTTAGCGCCTTCAACATCTTGTTTAACAAATGCAGCATTTTCAGCACCTTTTCCGTGATCCCATGAAACTTTACCCATGGTACCAGCACCAGTACCACATAGATAGTATGCATTTTCATCTTCAACAAATTCATCAGATTTGAATGCAGCAAAGATATCAGTATCTTCTTCTACTGCAACTTCGAAATCGAATGCGATAGCACAACTAGCTTCACTAAACCAACCAGTAAATGTTTTGCCTTCTTCAACTGGTTCCCAAGCTTCTAACTTAGTGCCTTTTTCAACTTTTTCTTCTTTTAATAATTTTGAACCATAATACCAACAAACAGTAACTTTGTTTTCATCTTCATTGTTATTGTTGTTATTATTGTCATCAACAACACATGAACAAACAGTAGCAAGTGCTAAAACAAATAGCATAACTACTACAAAATTTTTTAAAATCTTTTTCATTTTATTCTCCTTCTCTTTAAAAATTTAATTTATGTTAGGAAGTAAAAATACACTTAATAATAGTATCTACTTTCTAAACGCATATCTATTATACTACTTTTAATAGCTTTAGTCAACTCATTTTATAATATTTTTACAAACGTTTTCATAAAAAAATACCCACCCTGAAAGATGAGTATTTTAATCAATTTTAGTAGTTTACATAAACTCTAATACTAATTGGATCAACTGTAATAGAACCACTATCAGTTCTAATTGTTGTAGTAGATGCTAAAGTACCATCAGCAATTAAATTCCACTCACCATTTAAATTATATGTTAATGCTTGTTGTGATGGATTAATAATCACGATTGCACGTTTACTAGACGTATTATCTGTAAATGATACTTGCATTGCACCGTTTGCTAGATTATTAAATGTAATTTGAATAGCACCAGAGACTGTTGTAAAAATACTATGTGCTTTTCTCATTGCAATTAATTGTTTGTAATATTGCATTGTTTTATATTCTTTTGATTCGTATGTTAAAGCTTCCCAATCAATATTATTGATTTCATCACTTGATTTATAACTATTTTCATCGCCATCTTTAGTTCTTAACATTTCTTCACCTGCTTGGAAGAAAGGCATACCACGTGAAATCATTAAAATTCCTGCGCCAAGTTTATTCATCTTAACACGATCTTCTTCTGAATCATCTGGATTAGATAACAGTAATTTATCCCATAAAGTATTATTATCATGAGCACTCATATAGTTAACTACCATTGCATCTTTTACAGTCCAGCCAATTCCTGCACCTTGACCACCACGGATACCAAATTGAACTTTATTTAAAATTTCACTACCAGATGAACCACTAATATAACCTTTAGCAGTATAAGAAAATACACTACCTTTTAAGCCATCTCTTATCGCATCGTTAAATACTGCTATACCACCAATTGCTCCATTAGTTGGTGTAATTCTACTAATGTTTGTTTGGTTAGCTTGAGCCTCACCGGTAATAGTTGAACCCATTGTCCATCCTTCACCATAAATAACAGCTTCTGGATTAACATTATGTACAGCACTTTCAACTTCTTGCATTGTTTGTAAATCATGTAGACCCATAAGGTCAAATCTAAAACCATCTAAGTTGTATTCTTCTGTCCAATATTTAACAGAATCAACCATAAATTTACCAAACATATAACGTTCAGATGCAGTATCGTTTCCACATCCTGATGCACTAGAGTTTGCACCAGTTTGAGTATAACGATAATAATAATATGGAACAATCTTATTAAATGAACTATTTGCATCATAAGTATGATTATAAACAACATCCATGATTACGCCAATACCAGCTTCATGTAGTGCTTGAACCATTTGTTTATATTCTCTAATTCTTACTTCACCATTATATGGATCTGTTGAATAGCTTCCTTCTGGAACATTATAGTTTTTAGGATCATAACCCCAGTTAAATCCTGAATCAGGGTTTGCCTCATCAACAGTTTGATAATCATATACTGGAAGTAAATGAACATGTGTAATACCAAGTTCTTTTAAATAGTCAACACCTACAGGAATACCACTTGAATTAACAAGACCTGTTTCAGTAAATGCTAAATATTTACCTTTATATTTTGAACTTGCAATCTTATTACTAAAATCTCTTACATGTACTTCCCAAATTACAGCATCAGAATATGATTTAATACCAGTTGAAAATTCGCTTCCAAATCCAGCTGGATCAGTTAAAGCAAGATCAACTACCATTCCACGATTACCATTAAGACCTGCTGCTTTTGCATAAGGGTCAACAGCTTCTTGAGTACCAACTGATGTAGTTACTGTATATGTATAATAAGTTCCATGACCACATGCCTCTGTATAGCTCCATACACCTTTATCGCCTTTTGCCATTTCTACTTGTTTATAAGCTTTACCTTCATGGCCTGATTCAAATAAGTTTAGTACGACTTTTGATGCAGTAGGAGCCCATACTTTAAATGTAGTCTTATCACCATTAATAACAGCACCTAAATCATCACCATCATATGTATAGTTTTCAATAAAATATTTACTATCAAAAATCTTTGTTGGAACAACAGGTTTTTCACCATAACCTTCAATTACAACTTTATAAGTTTTTGATAAATCTAATTCCTCATCTACTTCAATAATACCAGTTGTAGCTTCTTTTCCCATTGTTGATACATTTAGGATTGTAAGTTTAGTATCTCCATCATAAACAGCAACATCTTTAAAACTAGAAATCATAGTTTTAGGTGTTAAGCTATATTGAATTTTGTGGAAATCAGTCATTCCAGCAAGAGTAAATTTCTTAATCATTTCAAGTGTTTTACCTCCATCATTACTAGAATATTGGGCACTGTCACCGCTTTTTAAATAGATATATGTCTTTTTAGCATCAATTACCGCAAATCTATCTTCACCAAAGTCTTTAGTTGCAGTTCCCCAAGCAGATCCACCAGGTTCTGAACAATCACGTCTTACAATAAAGCCTACTTGCGTAATTTCTTCTGGGACATTTATTACAGCTTTTGCACCATAATCACATTCATGTAAAAGGTAACCACTACCTTCTTTTCCATCCCACCATACCCAAATATCGCAGTTTTCAATTACTCCAGGATAAGACCAATAAAAATGAATTTGATTATATCCTTCTTCTTCAGGTATAGTATACTCATCTTCTGGAATTATATACCCATCATCTGGATTATTTTCATCATCTGGATTATTATTATCGTTATTGTTATTATTATTTTTCTTACACCCTGTAAGTACTAAACATCCAACAAGAACAAAAACTAATAATAATCCTACTATCTTGTTTAAAAATAGTTTCATATTCTCTCCTCTTTTCTTTTTTTTATTAATGACGATTAGTGTTAATCGTAATTTCCAATATTTTTTCTTTTAATTTAACACTTGCATATCTATTACTTAAACGATAAGTCCAGTTTCCATATGCAACACTTGGTGTATTCATTCTGCCTTCTTCATTTGTAAGATTTAAATAATCCTGAATTGGTATAATAGATAGATTAGCTTTAGAAGAAAGTGCAAGATAAATCATTGCATCTACACCTTTATATGTCGTTTTATCTAAACATTCTTTTTTAAATCTTCTTTTCGCATCACCTTCAACATTTTTAATCCAAGTTCTAGTACAGTCAGCATCATGACTACCAGTATATACTACACAATTTGTTGTTTTATACATTCTAGGTAAAAACTCTGCATCATCATCATAAAAAGCAAATTGTAAGATTTTCATACCAGGATAGCCTGTAAAATCTAATAATTCTCTTACATCATCAGTAATAAATCCTAAATCTTCCGCAATAATTTTAGCATCTTTAAATGTTTCATTAATCTTTTCAAATAATTCTTTACCAGGCGCTTGATGCCATGCGCCATATCTTGCAGTAGTATCTCCATATGGAATTGCATAGAACCCTGCAAATCCTCTAAAGTGATCAATTCTAACAATATCATATAGTTCTAAATTTCTTTTAAATCTTTTTATCCACCAAGAAAAACCATCATTTTTCATTTTATCCCAATTATATATTGGATTTCCCCAAAGTTGTCCATCAGGACTAAATCCATCAGGTGGGCATCCTGCAACCATCGTTGGATAATTTGCTTCATCTAATAAAAAATCACTTTTATTCATCCACACATCAACACTATCAAGTGCTACATAAATTGGCATATCACCAATAATTGTAATACCATTATCATGAGCATAATTTAGAATATTATTCCATTGTTTATCAAAGATATACTGAATAAAATACCAAAATTCTAAATCTTCATTTTTTACATCAAAATTATTCCAATTAAGCCAGTCTTTATAACCATTTTTTTCTTTTAAAGCCATAAACTTAGCATAATCATTAAGCCAGTAACTACTTCTATTTAAGAAATCTTCATAATCACTATTTTTAGTAAACCTACTAAAAGCATTTCTTAGTACATTAAATCTTGTATTAAATAACCACCCATAATCTATTTTTTTAGATTTATTAACATTTTCTTTTAATTCACTTTTAGTAAGTAATTTTTCTTCACATAATAAATCTAAATCAATAAAATAAGGATTCCCTGCAAGTGAAGCAGGAGATTGATATGGACTATCCCCATAAGAAGTAGGATTAAGTGGTAATATTTGCCAACAAGTTTGGCGAGTTTCTTTTAAAAAATCAATAAACTTATAAGCACTTTTTCCAAAACTACCTATTCCATAATTAGATGGTAAACTACTAATCGGAAGTAGTATTCCTGTTTTATGTGTAAAACCAAAGTTCTTCATATAATTCCTCCTAATTCCCTATTAGATTATACCATTTTGTATATTTTTAGTCAAACAAAATTAAAAAAATTTAAACTCCTATCTTTTACTATATAGAAGTTTAAATTTCTATTAACTATATTAGAATTATTAGGTAATAAATAAGGTAATATATACCTTCACTTCCCTATTAAAGTTTTTTACTTATTTTAATTTGACATTCAAAACCATCATAGTTTAGAATAACCATACCAGGTTTTAATGCCGTAATAGTAATACTATCATCATTATTTGTAACATATGAAACTAATTCATTATTACTAATTTCCCAAATAGGACGTACAATATCAATCCAAACAACTTCAACTTCTTTTATATCATTATCATTAGCTAATAAATCAATTGTTTTGATTAACTCAAAATAATTTGAATCTTTTAGTGAAATAACTAATCCATAATCTCTATTATATATGTAGTCAATATTTTGAATATTAGGGAAATCATCTGTAGTATATACTTTATTTCTATCATAGTTTATTGGTGTAACATAAATTGAATTATATTCAAAAGGTTTACTATATATATCACAATCTCCAACTAAAGAAATTGTTAACGAATCTCCTACATTAATTTCGTCACATTCATATTGTAAATATCTATTATCAAACGAATCATATGGCAAATCTTTACATAAACTAAAATATTCAACTCTTTTATCTGTTGATAACTTTTCAGTAAATTTTTCAAG
>JAZSIL010000268.1:0-3382 GCA_045533785.1 Bacilli bacterium | reverse complement strand
GTTAAAGCATCATCAACAGCAAGATCAATAATAATTGAATCACTACTTAGAACATAATCATATTCCTTATTATTATAAATATCAGAAAATAATTTGCTAACAATAAAATCACATTCATCAATATCTTTGTATACATAAGTTACTGGTTTGATTACTTCACCTACATATTCAATAACTGTTGTAGTGTTTGCTTCAAACATAAAATTAGTTTCGCATGTAAGATTAATTCCCATATTTAAAGTTAACTTATCAAAATAAAAACCATTTAATGAATTAATTTCTTCTCCATCAACCAATAGTTCAATTTCGTTTATATTATCATCACAAAATGTCCAAACCATTTGTTCTAACGTTTTACGTCCTTCTGATTCTAGAAATTCATTTGAAACATTTAGTGTCAATACATCTTCATTACACTCATAACTAATTAGTGATGCCATCGTATTAACAGCAGTATCATAATTTTCTTTAAATGCTCCTGTTTTCTTTGTTAAAATATCAAATTTTTGACTAATTACATCTTCTTCAATTGAACTAACATACGCATATGTTCCTATTAGATTATCGGATTCATCACACATGTACACAAGAATTTTTTCTTCATATAATTCATTATTAGATGGAATTTCATCATTTTTACCAAATATTTTTCTATACGTTTCCTTTGGTATTAAAAATAAAACAACAATTAAAATTACCAAAAAGATTATAAAAATTATTTTTTTCTTCATATCAATCACCTCTACAAAATTTTATTCTAACATTTAAAATAATATTCACAAATACTTGAATAAAGATTAATAAAATGCTATAATATATAAAAAAAAGGAGGCAAAAAATATGCCATTAGAAAACGATATAATACTTTTTAGTAATGATACAATAGCTGCAATTTTTTATACATTACTTGCAATAGCTTTTTTAACTGTTCCCTTTATAATTTATTTTGTAAAGAAAAATGATTCGTCTAAACTTATTAATAAATACTTACAAATCTTTCCTAATCCTGAAGAAGCAATGGAAGCATACTATCGCGATAAACAAAACTATTCTATTGTTGAACCTTATCGTAAGAATTCACTTATCGCAATAGTTTACTATTTTGTTGTAATGTATATTTTATCTAATATTGTTGCATCAATTGGTGTAAGTATATACTTAACAGCTAATGGATTTTCTAAAGATATCATAGACCCAAATAGTGCTGCATTTAATCCTAATGTATATGACCACATGACAACATTCCTTAGCCCAATTTTAGAAATTGTTCTTTACGCAATACTTCTTGTAGGTGTTGTGATTATGCTTTGGAAACCATTAGTAAAGGATTTAAAAGCTATTAATGGTAAAACATTTGCAATAGGAGCAATGGGTTATGGTTTAGCATTTGCAGGTCTATTTATTGGAACAATATTATTTAGTATTTTGGGTATTACTGCTCGTAAAGGTGATGCAACTAATCAAGAACAAATTGAAGCAATGTTTAATTCTTCTACAACTGCTATTATCATCTTGTTCTTTGTTACCGTTATTTTTGCACCAATTGTTGAAGAATTAATCTTTAGAAAAGGTCTTTTTACATTAATTAAAGATCCTAAACTTGCTATAATTGTTTCATCTTTAGTATTTGGTGGTCTTCATGTTGTGTCTAGTACAATTGTTGCCGTAGAAAATTGGATAATTGGTGAAGCTACATACTTAACCGTTATTTTAGAATTTGTATACATTATTCAATATTCTCTAATGGGACTTGGTTTTGGTATCGCTTATGTAAAATCAAATAAAAATGTTTGTGCAACTATTTTTGCTCATATGCTAAATAATGGAGTAAGTTTTGTTGCAATGATTCTTTCAATGATTCTACCAAAAATTTTACCTGGCTTTTTTGAAACAATAATTAATTTTATTATATAAAAATAAATGCTCTTCAATTGAAGAGCATTTTTATTTTAAAACTTCTTTTAATTTTTTACTTGCATTAAATCTAATTTTATATTTTCCAGCAACTTTAATAGGTTGACCTGTTGATGGATTAACACCCGAGTAACCTTCTTGATAATACTTTTCAAAAGTACCAAATCCACTGATAACTACTTTATCTTCTTCAATTAACCCTTGTGAAATTAGTTCAAAAACGCAATCTGTAATTTGTTCAATATCAGCATAGTTAAAATCTGTATTTGCATGAATTTTTTTAATTAGTTCACTTTTTGTCATAGTATCACCTCTGTTTAAATTATATCACATAAAAAATATTAAAACAATAGATTTAATAATTTTTTTAAGGTTTTACTTGACTTTTTTAAATAATTAATGCAATAACTCCACCATGACCATGATTAACGACTTTTTCCAATCCTTCTTTAAACTTAACTAAAGTTTCATCACTTAAAGAGTTAATTTTAGAATAAATACCATCATTAATCACATCACATAATTTTCTACCAAATATTTCACTATTCCAAAGCTCTTCAATATTATTTTCACTCTTTTCAAGCATGTGATTAATTAAAGCTTCTGCTTGAGCAACAGAACCTATAATAGGTTCAAATGTTGATTCAATATTAACTTCAGTTAAGCAAACTGCTGGTGCAATAGCTTTAATTTTAATACCATAACGAGATCCTTGTTTGATTAATTCTGGTTTATCAAGACGCATTTCACTAATTTTTGGTATTGCAATATCATAACCACGTTCTTTTACAACGTCAATTGAATTACCTAATTTTTGATAAACTCCTACCGCCTTTTTATAATTTTGTAATAATTTCATGAAATTACCTTTATTATCAATATTTTCGCCAATTAATTCTTCAATTAACGATTTAAATAAATCTTCACTACATGTAATATTTATTTCGACATGTCCTGTTGCAGGATCTAAATTAGAAACTTCAACATTTTCAAAAAGTTCACTCATTTTTAATTGATCTTGAATTTTAAAAACATCTTTTAGTTTTCTAAAATTAGCTGTAGTTTCGTTAATAAGTGCATTAAACTTTTGTTTATAAGAAACATCATCATCTAAAACATCAATATAATTAGGAACATGAACAGATAATTCACTAATATCAAATTCATTTAAAACTTCTTTTAATATCTTATCAGCATCAGATTCAGTCATATTCTTAACATCAACCGCAACTACTGCATTATCGTATTTATTCTTTAATTCATCAACTAAATTAATTGTTTCTTCCGCATTTGGTTTAACTGTATTTACAATGATAATAAATGGTTTATTTAAAGCTTTTAATTCTTCAATGATTTTTTCCTCTACAGCTTCATATTCATGTCGCTTAAACTCACCAAAACTACCATCACTTGTAATTACAATACCAATATTTGCATGAGATTCAATTACTTTTTTTGTGCCCAAACT
>JAZSIL010000274.1:0-2456 GCA_045533785.1 Bacilli bacterium | reverse complement strand
TAATAATTCGAAAAGTGGAGGCACTAGAATTATGACTAGTATTAGACCAGAAATTGTGATTGTTGGTCCTGGTGGTGGTGGCGGTGGAGGTAGTTCAAATAATGGAACTGCAGAAGCAACCACATCTTATGATACTTATATATCTTCTAGTTCACCTAGTACAAATTATGGTACTGCTCCAGAAGTAAAAATTAATTCTTCAAATAGTCAAATAGGTTTTTTGAGATTCTACGAACCTTCAATTCCAGATGGGTCAACTATAGTTGATGCTTTTATGAAAGCTCCGTATTATTATAATACGAGTAGTTCTAATTATATGAATTTGGGTGCATATGAAATATTGGATTATTGGGTAGAGACAAGTGTAACGTGGAATCATAATATTGATATTTCATCAACTCGTTTGTCTACTGCTTATACACATGCTAATGCAACGATTGATGATTTGCAATATGTAACATTCACAATTGTAGATGCAGCAAAATCATGGTATGCTGGAACTACATCTAATTATGGAATTGCAATTAAATATGAAAATGGTAATGGATCTTCAGTAAATTTAATGTCGTGGGAAAGTTATAATGAGCATACTACTATGACTGTAGAATATACTATGGATAATCTTACAGTGCAAGAAGCTACATATTTTATAAAAAATGGTCATTTAGATAAATTCATTCAAATTGATGATGGGGATTCTGGAAATAATTATAATACACAAAATGCAATATTAGAAATTTGGGAAGGAACAGGAGTGAGTTTCCAAAAATGGGAATTTGAATATTTACATAATGGGTATTATAAAATTGAATCATATAGAAGTGGAAAAGTTATAGCAGTAAAAGAAGGTAATGAAAACAGTAGTAATGATGCACTAGTTCAACAAACATATAATGGCAGTTACCGCCAACAATGGAAAATTACAATAACTAGTTCAGGTAAATATAAAATTAAACCAAGATCTTCTGAATCCTATGATACTGATTGGGTAATGTGTATTGGAGAAGGAATCGGCGGTAATGGTAGAAATGTAGAGCAAAGATCATATAGTAATAATAGTACTTATAAAGATGAATGGATATTATATGATGTTACAAGAATATATGGAAATAAGCAACATCGAGATCTAAATGCTTCGCAACTAGAGGAAATTAATTGTCATGGATATGCAATGTTTAGAAATGATTGGCCTTGGGAGGTTGATTATGGTTCTACTGGTTTTTGGTGTTATAGAGCTATTGAATATTATTATACTATTACTACAATTAATAATGAAACAAAACAGACTTTATCTGAAAAAACAAAAGCAGATTTTGAAGAATGGCTTAATAAAAATAATTATGATTGGACATATGAATCAGATTTTTCTTCAAACGGAGAAAGTAGAATAATTGAGAATAATCAGTATAGAGTTGTGATGAGAATAGGACTTAATTCGCTTTTTGGTTATGATTATCATTTTTGGTATCAAAATTTTGATGGAACTTGGTCTAATAAACATGGTGATGGTGAAGAGACACATTTGCCTGCCGGTGTAACACCATTCACATTAGAAACATCAGGATGGTCGCTTGATTATTATGTATCGGGAGAATGGCATACATATACAGATTTTTATGATGGAGAAATTTATTCATATATTATAACTGTGAATTAGAGAAAGGAGAAATGTATGAAAAAAATTAAATTTATAGTAATATCGATAATGTTTTTAATTGTATTAGGTATAAGTTCATTTGCAATTGTATATGCAACAAGTAATAAAACAAGTAATTTAACTAGTAAAATGATTAGTGAAGAAAAAGAGTGGAAAGTTGGACAAATGAATAAAATTTTAAGTGAATGTAAAAATAAGTCAATAGAAGAATTACCAGTTTATTCATTCTCGCATTTATCGAATTTTGTTGGTAACCGATATATAAAAATAAATAAAAATTCAGTTGGTAATAATTTAAATTGGCTTAATAACGTAGCCAAAAAAAGTGTAGATAATATACAAAAAATAGATAATGAACATATAGCAGTTATATATAAGGTAGTAGAAAAGAATTATGATGAAACTTATATGTTTATTATTTTTGAAAGAGAAATTGATAAAGATTTAGATAGAGAAATTTGGAGAAAAACAGGTGAAGCATATTTTCTTAATGAAATTAATAATAGTAATGATTATAAAGCAATAAAAGAAGGTGATTCTATAGAAGAACTTTATAAGGTTGATAAATCAATTTATTATGATGTCTTAAGAAATGAAATTTCATTTAATACTATAGAAAAATTAAATTCAGATAATATCAATAATTCAGAATTATGGAATGAATCTCCTAGAATGATATTTAAATTATTAGAAGATGGAATTTTAACGGTGGAATTTGATGTAGAAAGTAAAATTATTCTTAATAAAACGTTTTATTCATTTGAATCTAAAGAGTTGCCTATTGGAGTGTGTATTTCAT
>JAZSIL010000057.1:0-5620 GCA_045533785.1 Bacilli bacterium | reverse complement strand
TATCAATATTTATTCTTTTAATTAAGACATCTTCATCTATTTCAATATTAGATGGAGTAAGTGTAATAGATGTACCTATTTTTTTTACATATGCTTCTTTTGATGTCCATACTTCATAAAAGTATGTGATTTTTTTATTTTTATCAAGAGTATTATATATATTATATTCTTCTGTTGTCATAATACGTTTTGCAAGAGCATCTTTTACTGGTTTAATTAGTTCAATATCAAGTCCTACTTCTTCTTTTGAAACTGTTAATGCAACAATACCATTAGAATGACTTAAACTAAAATATAAATTTTTATCTTTTAAGTATGGTTTTCCAGATTCATTATATATATATTCAATTTCTTTAGGATCTAAAAAATAATTATTTTCTAAGATTTCGTTTAGTAAAATACTACTTCCAAGTTGTTCTTTAATAAATAAAGTGTTATTACTTTTTTTTATTTTTTCGATTCTTTTCTTATCAATGTTAGAATATTTTGATATATCAGTGGTTAGTTTATTTGCGTTTAAGATATATACTACAGACATTAGTTATTACCTTTAAATAAAATATCATAATTTATTGTTTTATAAAATAATTCTTTTATTTCATCCATTTTATTTGTCACTGATAATATCCACATCATTTTAGTTAAAACACTTGGTAAATTCATGTCAAATGCTTCTAAAAAAGCTAACTTTTCTTTAGTTCTTAAAGCCACATGATATATTGACATATCTGATCCTTCTTGTTGAACTTGGGTAGCCATTACTAAGATTTTCCCTTGTTTTAACCAATATTCAATTGATTCTAAAATACTATATGAATCTCTATTAGGTATACCACCTGTACCATAACTAGATACGATTACTGCATCATTTTCTTTAAAATAGGCATCAATAATACTTTTATTCATACCTGGTGTTAGTGTTACAATTGATACTTTTTCATTTAGTTTATTGTAAAACTTAACTTCACCTTTAACATCTTGATATATATATTGAAAAATATTTCCATCAACTATTTTTGCAAGTTCCGGTAAATTAATTGAGTTAAATGCATTAAAACTTTTACTTCTTATCTTTTGGGCTTTTGTACCTGCGATAACTTTTCCATCAAATACTACTACAACACCATGAGAATGTTCGCTTACTGCATATCTAAAACTATCAATAAGATTATTTCTTGCGTCAGTAGAATCAGTACTAATAGGTTTTTGAGCTCCAGTTAATACAATTGGCTTTTTTGAATTTTGAATAAGGTAAGATAGGGCTGATGCAGTATAAGACAGGGTATCAGTTCCGTGACATATAACAAATCCATCATAATTATCATAGTGCTCTTTAATACATTCAGCTATTGTTACCCAATCACTTGGTAGCATATCTGTTGAATCTATACACATTAAGTTAAGACCAGTAGGCATGCAAAATTCTTTTACTACTTTTGCCTCATTAAGCAATTCTTCAGGTGTCGCATGTGGAATAAGTCCTTTTGATGTTTTAATACACGCAATAGTTCCACCTGTTGTAATTAATAATATCTTTTTCATAATCCACCTAGTTTACTTTATCAATAATTTCTTGATAATCTTTAATATAAAAATCACCTACTTCTTTTTTACCTTGTTCTTCTTTACAAGTAGAATCAAAGACTGCACAAGTAACAAAACCAGCATTTTTGGCAGTATTTAGCGCCATTAATAAATCTTCAAATACAACACATTCAGAGATATTAACACCTAATCTTTTAGCAGCTTCAATATATATCGTTGGTTTATCTTTACCGTCTTTAAAATGATTAACCTCTAATATAAAATCAAATAAATCAAATACACCATTTCTTACTAAGCATTTTTTATAGCAGTCTTCATCATTAGCTGTTGCAGCGCAAAATGGAATATTATGTTCTTTTAGTAACATTAAGAATTCTTTTACATGTGGTTTTAAAATTACCTCATTTGCGTATAATTCCAAAACTCCTTCTTTCCATTCTTTGATTATATCAGCTTTTTTCTCATTTAGATTAAATCTACTTATTGTATATTCAGCTGCTTTATCAAGTCCAATATGACCGATTGCTTCTTGATAATCTTTTGGCATTTCCATATTTCTTTTTGAAAAGAATCTTATATCAACCTCTCCCCAAATTCCACATGAATCAATAAGTGTGCCATCTATATCAAATATAATACCTTTAATTTCTTTATTCTCTATTTTCATAGTATACCTCTAACCAATTACTATTATACCATATAATGGAAAGATTTTAATTAAATTAATTATTTTTTTAAATATAAAAATAAAAAACCGGTACCATTCCGATACCGTGATAATACACTATAGAAATGTATCTATCTAAATGACAACAATGTTATATAATACTTTATTATAAAAATCGACATATTTATTAATTAACATTTAATTATTGTCGAAAACTTTTTAAAATAAAAAGAGCAATTTAGGGTAGTTTTGCGAATTATATATATGGAAGTAGATTGCAACTTCAAGCGACGGTGTAAGGGATATGTTTACTCTTCTTCAATACTGAAGGAGGTGATGCATATGTCATTGATAATGATAAACCTCCAAATAAATGGAGGTTGGTTAAATTTATGAAAATAAGTTTAATAGCGGCAATTATAAACCTAATTACCGCTATCATAGAAAATAAACTAAGTCCACCACCAAAAAGGACTTTTCTTTTAGAAGAAGAGTTTTAGTTTGAAAACATTCTACTTCTACTAATAGTATAACATGTATTTATCTATTTGTAAATAGTTGCCTGAAACATTTTTTAAATAAAAAGAGCAATTTAGGGTAGTTTTGCTAAATATGTATATGAGGTGATTTGATTCTCTCGTATACAGTATTATTTATACTACAAGGGGATGTGTTCTCTTCTTCTATATTTCTCATGTAATGGGGGTATGAGAAAGGAGAATAACACATGAAACTATTATATTTCTTATTAATAAAAAAAGTGCTTCTCCTAAGAAAGGAAGAAGCTATGTTTATTAGTATAATCAAGCTTATTGCTGAACTATTCAGATTAATAAGCGCAATGATTACATTTCTTAGTTCCATAAAAAAGAACAAAAAGAAGTAGAATATAAAAAGTCCCTCTCTCAATAATGAACCAAATTTAAAAAAAGGGACTTTTCTACTTAACGAAGAAGAGTTTCATACGAGTGAAACAAATTACTTCACTTATAGTATAACATAAATAAATACATTTGTAAATAGTAAATTTCAAAAATATAAAAACATAGTTGTCAAAAACTTTTTTAAAATAAAAAGAGTAATTTTGGATAGTTTTGCTAAATAAGTATATGAAGTGATTTGGTTTGCTCGTATACAGTATTATATATACTACAAGGGGATGTGTACTCTTCTTCTTTATCTCATTTGAAGGGGATATGAGAAAGGAGAATAACACGTGAAACTATTATATTTCTTATTAATAAAAAAAGGTGCTTCTCCTAAGAAAGGAAGAAGCTATGTTTATTAGTATAATCAAGTTTATTACTGAAGTATTCAGATTAATAAGTGCAATGATTACATTTCTTAGTTCCATAAAAAAGAACAAAAAGAAGTAGAATATAAAAAGTCCCTCTCCCAAAAACTACAATTATTTTAAAAAGGGACTTTTCTACTTAATGAAGAAGAGTTTCATACGAGTGAAACAAATTACTTCACTTATATTATAACATAAGATTAATAATTTGTAAATAGTAAATTAATAATTTCTGTGTTTATTTTTGAAAATAAGGAAAGTTGTTTACTGAGTTTATACACCTTTCTATAATTTTAGAAGTAAGCAAACATAAGCCTTATTTAAACGGGTAGTTAATAACTAACATTCATTTGTTTATAAAATAATAGAAGTAAGTTATTATAAGCCGATATTTTTTTATAACCAATCTTTAGAAATTAATTCTAAATTATATGGATTTATTAATGAGTTAACACTATCATCAATAACTAATAATGCTTCATCTTTATTATCAGTGAATGTGATATGTTTTTTATGAAGTTTTATTAAATCATATATTGATACATTATATGATGTAGCTTTTTTTATAATTGCAGAAATATAAGCGTAATCGTCTGCTGCAACAACAAAATAGTTTTCTTCATATGATGGGATGTCTAACCAAATTAATTCCATTTTCTCAATGTCTACTAAGAAAGCTAAACATTCATTTGTTCTATCTTGTGTTAGGTCAATTTTTATTTCAACATCTTGTGCGTTAAAGACATGTTCATCTTTATTAATTTTATCTTTAAATATTACACCTGTAAAACATTCAGGGACTTCTTTAAAATTATCACTCGTATATACTGAATTAGATATAACAATATATCTAATTTTTTTCTTTTTTGCTTTAGCAATATTTATATCAATAAATTCACTTGCACCATTAGGAGCAGTAACAATATCACCTGAGTGATAAGCATCAATGTCTTTTCCTCCTTTCATATTATGCCATGCTAATGAATTTATGTATTCAAAATCACTATTGAAAAGTTCTGCAGATAAATCTATATCAATTCTTGAATGATTATTTTTCCAATGTGTAAAGAATCTTAAAATATTTTTATCACTATTAAGTTTTATTTTAGATCCAAACGATAAAGTATGAAAACCACTTGATGAATTTTTATTGTTAATAGGAGTCATATAATTATTCATACATTCATCTAAGTAAACATTTTCTAATAATGGATAAGAGCTGAATCTATCTTGTAATATTTCTTCTATTGTATTAATAACTACTTCTAAAATATTACTAGGTATTTCATCTCTTTCATCAGCAATATCTAAACAAACAAAACTATGAGGTTTATGATACATAATTGTTCTTGTTAATGATGTATTAGAACGCTTTTTAAAATGTTGTAGTAAGCTTAATAGAACATTTGTAGATATATCACTAGAGCACTTTTTAAAGTATTCTAATGTTTCTTGATGAGAAAATTTTTTACTTCGTAAGATATAATCAAGTTTACGTGCAAATATTCCAGGTTTAATCATTAAAAGTTTAAAAGCTTTAGTACTGCCTTCTTCTAAACATTTTGTTAATTCGGAATT
Source organism: Bacilli bacterium (assembly GCA_045533785.1). Lineage (GTDB taxonomy): Bacteria > Bacillota_I > Bacilli_A > ML615J-28 > CAG-313 > UBA1737. The sequence continues at coordinate 536 of JAZSIL010000057.1, read as the reverse complement.
ATAAGTTTGATATTCACCACTTCTTAGTTTATTTGCAGCATCATAAATTTCAGGATATAAATTTTTATATTCACCTATATGTAAATATTCAAATGCTCTTTTCCAAAGAAATTCATGACTTACTAAATCATCAATAATATATTTATTATTCAATGCAATATCATTTAGTAAATTTAGAATTATTCTTCTTGCTTTTCTATCTAAACTAATAAACTTAACTTTATCTTGTAATTCAATATTTTGTTTTGATATTACCGCATAAAGTCTTAATACATCCGTTGAAGTTTTAATAAATGATAAATCTAAATTTTCTAATACTTCTCCGATTTTCTTTTTTCTCATACGTTCAATATATATACCGATATACGAAGCCATATTACATCTAAATGGAATAATATTAGGTTTTACTTTATCTGGATAATCATTCATGAAAGCTTTTAATAATTCTAAATTTTCATATGATATCACTTTAGTTCCTTCTAAAAGTGTTATAAAATAAGTAGATAGATATTTAATAGCCTCTTCATATTGTAGTA